>JAGQUI010000599.1 GCA_020438595.1 Propionibacteriaceae bacterium
GACGGCTGGCTGACCCGGCTCGGCGACCCGGTGGTGCGCTACGCGCCCGCGCAGTTCCTCGGCGTCCGGTTCCCGCTGGACATCCCGATCGAGGACTTCGGCTTCGGGTTCGCGCTGGTCACGGCCGTGATCATCACCTGGGAGGTGCTCGGACGAAGGCAGGTGCGCGAATGAGGCGCTGGCTGCCGGGCCGGGACGCCCACGCCGTGCGGCACCCGGCCGGGCCGGCCTCCCCGCGGACGGACGGCCGGGACGGCACCCCGACCGTGGTGGTGGTCGGCGGCGGGGTCGCGGGGCTGGCCGCGGCGACGGGACTGGCCGAGCGCGGCGTCCGGGTGGTGCTGGTGGAGGCGGCGGACACCCTCGGCGGCCGGGTCCGGGCGTGGCCGGTGTCGCTGCCCGACGGGACCACCGCCACGATGAGCCGCGGCTTCCACGCGTTCTTCCGGCAGTACTACAACCTGCGCGCCCTGCTGCGCCGTGCCGATCCGGGCCTGGACCGGCTGGTGCCGCTCGAGGACTACCCGCTGCAGCTGGCCGGGCCGGGCGAGCGTCCGGCGCTGGTGGACTCGTTCGCGTCGATCCCGCGGACGCCGCCCTTGAACCTGGTCGGGTTCGTCGCGCAGAGCCCGTCGTTCCGGGCCCGTGACCTGGTCGGGGTGGACGTGCGGGAGGCGCTCGGGCTGCTGCAGGTGAGCTTCCCGGCGACGTACTCGGCGCTGGACGGGGTGAGCGCGGCGGACTTCCTTGACCGGCTGCGCTTCCCGGACCGGGCCCGGCACCTGGCGCTGGAGGTGTTCGCACGCAGCTTCTTCGCCGACCCGCACGACTTCTCCGCCGGGGAGCTGGTGGCGATGTTCCACACCTACTTCGTCGGCTCCGCCGAGGGCCTGCTTTTCGACGTGCCCGACGACGACTACGACACTGCGCTGTGGGCGCCGCTGGGCCGCTACCTCGCCGGCCTGGGCGTGGAGACCCGCACCGGCGTCCGGGTGGTCGGCCTGGAGGACGCCGGTGGCGGGGTCGTCGTGACCACGTCCGACGAGCGGGTGGTCGCGGACGCCGTGGTGCTGGCCCTCGATGTCCGCGCGCTGCAGGCGCTGGTGGCCGACGCGGCCTGGCTGGGCGATACGGGCTGGCGCGAGCGGATCGCGGCGCTGCGCAGCGCGCCCCCGTTCGGGGTGGGGCGGCGCTGGCTGTCGGGTCGGTTCCCCGAGATCGCGCCGTTCCTGGGCACGAGTGGCTACGGGCCGCTGGACAACATCAGCCGGCTGGACGCGTTCGAGGCGGGTGCGGCGGGCTGGGCCGGGCGCAACGCCGGGACGGTGGTCGAGGTGCACGGGTACGCGCTGCGCGACCCGGCCGGGGCGAGGGAGGCGCTGTGGCGGGAGGCCGCCCGCGTCCACCCGGAGCTGGACGACGCCGGGGTGGTCGCCGAGGAGTGGCTGGTGCGGGACGACTGCCCGCTGGTCGGCACCGAGCCCTGGCTGCTGCGTCCGGCCGTGCAGACCCCGGACCCGAGGGTGGTGCTGGCCGGCGACCTGGTCCGCTGCGACTGGCCGGTGGCCCTGATGGAGCGGGCCGCGACGACGGGCTGGCAGGCGGCGAATGCGCTGCTCACACGCTCCGGGCGCCGCGGCCACGACCTGTGGTCCCCGCCGCTGTCCGGCCTGCTCGGCCGGCGTCCGGCGAGCTGAACCCGCGGCCGGTCGGCCCCCACTTCGGCCGGCTCAGCCCTGGGTGATCCGGCTGACCCCCGGGCCGAGGACGGTCAGCAGGGTGGCGGCCGCGTCGGCGGGGGCCACGTCGCGGCCCTGCTCGAGCCACCACAGCATGGCGGCCCACACCGCGCCGGCCAGGGCGGCTGCGGTTCCGCCGCGCTGCGGTTCGGTCAGGCCGGGT
>JAGQUI010000600.1 GCA_020438595.1 Propionibacteriaceae bacterium
GGCCGGGGTCTGCATCCATCGTCCACACCCCGAGTGCCGCCCGGCCGTGGGCGGCGAGCGCCTGCCTCAGCAGGCGGGCCTGCTCCGGGTTGCCGGCCAGCCCGAGCCGGACGCCGGCGTCGGCGACGATGGCCTCGACCTGGACGGCGGCGGAGGTGTCATAAACGGGCACGACGACGGCCCCTGCGAACCAGCACGCCATCTCCGCGACCGCCCACTCGTAGCGGGTCGCGGCCATGATCGCGACCGCGTCACCAGACTCGACTCCCACCGCGACCAGCCCGCGGCCCAGGCGACGCGCCCTGACCACGAATTCCGCGGTTGTCACCGGCTCCCACGGACCGCCCACCAGGATCCCCGGTGCACGCACTTCGAAGGCAACGTGGTCGGGAGCCTCGGCGAGCCGGGCGAGTACGAGGTCGGTGGTGTTGCGGACGGGCCCGGCGGCGACCAGGAGCGGAGTGCTCGCCTCGCGCAGGGGTGTCCGCGCTCCCGGCGTCGCAGCGGTACCGTGTGCTCGCGTTCTCATCGGCGGCCCACCTCCGTCGTCCTGCCTGGAGTGTATTGGCGAATCCGCCACACCCGGCCCAACTCCGTGGGATCGTCGAGACGCCGGCCTGTTGGCCGGTTCGACGGGAGGATGCGTCCCATGACGAAGGCTGAGCGGCAGTCATCGGTCGCCGTGCCCCTGGTGGTCCTGCTCGGAGCGGGTCTGGCCATGGCCGGGAGCCAGGGTGGGCAGGAGGTCGGCGGCGTGCCGGTCTTCGCCGTCGCGGTCGCTGCGGCGTTCGTGCTGCAGTGGCTGGTCTTCGTGCCGTCCTACCTCGCCCGAACCGAGCGGTTCTTCGATCTCACCGGCAGCCTGACCTACATCGTGGTGACCCTCGGCGTCCTGCTGCTCTCGGGCGAATGGGACGCCCGACGCGTGCTGCTGGCCACGCTGGTCCTGGTCTGGGCCGTGCGCCTGGGTAGCTTCCTGTTCCAGCGGGTGAGCCGCAGCGGTAAGGACGACCGTTTCGACGAGATCAAGGGCTCGTTCCCGCGGTTCCTCGGCGTGTGGACGATCCAGGGCCTGTGGGTCAGTGTCACCGCAGCCGCGGCGTGGATCGCGATCAGTTCCTCGCGCACGGTGGGCATCGACGGCTTCGCCGTGGCCGGTGCGCTCCTGTGGCTGGCCGGCTTCGCCGTCGAGGTGGTCGCGGACCGGCAGAAGAGCCGTTTCCGGGCCGAGCCCGCCAACCGCGGACGGTTCATCTCCACCGGGCTGTGGTCACGTTCGCGGCACCCCAACTACTTCGGGGAGATCCTGTTGTGGGTCGGCGTGGCGGTGGTCGCGCTGCCCGCTCTGGAAGGCTGGCAGTGGATCGGCCTGCTCTCGCCGGTGTTCGTGGCGGTGCTGATCCTGCGGGTGAGCGGAGTGCCGCTGCTCGAGGCGAAGGCGGAGGCGAAATGGGGCGGGCAGCCTGACTACGAGGAGTACAAGCGGGCCACCCCTGTGCTGCTCCCGCGCCTGCGGTGACGACCCGGCGATGAGCCTCGGGCGGACGCACCACCCCGGGCAGGCCGCGTCCAGTCCGGTCCCGTTACCGACTGCCCGCCGGTTCACGCTCGGACGGCGCACCTGCGAGAACGAGGTCAGCGTTGCGAACGTCCGCCTCGCGGAACAGGCCCCACTGGTAGAGGACGTGCAGGCCGAGGAGGAGGTAGATCACCCCCCCAGATGGCGAAGGTGATGCCCGCCAGAGCGAAGAGATTGCCGTAGCCGTCCGAGACCGCTCCGGTCCGGCGGCCGTTGATCGGGAGGGTGTTCGCGAGGGCGTTCACCGCCCGTCGAGTCGGGCGGGGTGCTGTCGATAGGCCTGCCCGCTGTTGCGGCCGGAGATGAAACCCGCCAACACCCCG
>JAGQUI010000601.1 GCA_020438595.1 Propionibacteriaceae bacterium
CTCGATGTCCCGGCCACTAGTAAGAGCACGGTTGATCAGCTGAAGGAGCGCCGTGACGCAAAGGGTCGGCGCGCAACGTCCGACGCATCTTCTAACGCCTGAGGGACGGTTCGACTTCTCGGACGGCGACGATGCGATAGCTCTGGCGTCTGCGCTCGGTCTGGAGTTGTTCGACTGGCAACGGTGGTTGGTCCGCTGGATCTTGGCCGTCGACGCGAACGGTCAGCCAGCGTGCCGGCAGGTCGTGATCGAGGTTCCGCGGCAGAACGGCAAGGGCGCGATCCTCGAGACAATCGAGCTGTACTGGCTGATCGTTGCCGGTATCCCGATTGTGATTCACACGGCGCACGAGCAGGACACGTCTGCGGGCCATCAGGACCGCCTCGACTCGCTGATCTCCGAGCCTGAGATCAAGCTGCCGGCGCTCAAGTCGTACAAGTCGAACGGCAAGGAGCGGATTCGGAATCTGGACGAGCGGCTGTTGCTGCAATTCAGGACCCGGACGAAGGCGACGAAGCGCGGCGCGAGCCCTCAGCGCGTGGTGCTGGACGAGTCGCAGGAACTCCAGTCGGCGCATCTCGCCGCGCTGGTTCCGGCGATGGCCGCTCAGTCCATGAACGCCGACAAGCTGCCCCAGTTGATCTACGCCGGTTCGGCACCGCTGGAGCACTCCCAGTACATGCACGACCTGCACGCTCGCCTCGAGCAGCAGAAGCCGCCCCGGACGCTGGTGGCGCGGTGGGCCTGCACTCCTGACGACGACATCACCGACCGGGACAACTGGTATCGCGTGAATCCGTCTCTCGGCCTGCTGATCTCCGAGGAGTACGTGCAGGAGACCGAGTACCTGGTGATGGACCCGGAGGACTTCGCGGCCGAACGGCTCGGGGTGGCGAAGGGTGGCGACCGAGGCTCGAATGGCCCGATTGCTCCCGGGCGCTGGGCTGAACTCACCGATGGCGACTCGATGGCGACCGACGAGTCTCTGTCGCTGGGCATGGATGCACCGCTGGATCGCCGTTCGGTGTGCTTCTCGGTCGCTGGCCGGCGCACTGACGGTATGCGGCACGGCGCGATCCGGTATTGGGTTCCGCAGCACGATCTGGGGCGCGTGGTGGAGATCGCCAAGGCGCTAGCGGATGGCCACAAGGTGCCGATCTTCCTGCCGCCGAAGTCCCCGGCGTTGGCGTGGCGGGATGACCTAGAGCGCGCCGGGGTGGATGTGCGTGAGGTCAAGGTGGCCGAGTTCATTGAGGCGCAGCAGGCGATCGAGCAGGCGGTCGCCGAGGGCACGTTCAGGCATCGCGGCCAGCCGGAGATGGTCAAGGCGGTGGAAGGTCTGGCGGCTCGGGTGGCCGGCGACACGGCCCCGTGGTCGCGCCGCTCGTCATCGTCCAATGCGGCGCCCCTGTTCGGGCTCGCTGCAGCTATGGCAGGCGGCTCCAGCTTCGTCGCATACAGCCCTATGTCGAACATCCTCTAAGGAGGGCTGGCTGTGGTCTGGAACATCCTCGAAGCCCTCGCACTCCTCGCAATCTGCGCTGGCGGCTATCTCATCTTCGGTCCGTGGGCCCTGATCGCCTGGGGTGTCCTCGTGATCGTGCTGTCGCTGGTTGTGAACCGAAAGGGCGGTAGCGCGTGAGCATCTTCTACCGCACCCGGGAGCCGCAGCAGGACGCGCGCCGATCGATGGAGATGCCGGACATCTGGAAGCGGTTCGCGAAGGTCAACTACGCGAACATCGATCCGACCGCCGGCTTCACGTCGATGCAGTCGGTGGCCGTCTGGTCCACAGCGGACTTCATCGCGTCCGTTGTGTCCGAGTTGCCCGCCGAGGTGTTCGCGGGGAAGCGGAAGCGCTCGACGCCGTGGAACATCGACGACCCGGGCGACGATGG
>JAGQUI010000602.1 GCA_020438595.1 Propionibacteriaceae bacterium
CATCACCACGTGGTCGAGGGCGGTGTGGAAGCCGACGTCGTTGGGCACCTCGCGGCGGACCACCTCGGCCCGGTGCACCTCCAGGCCGAGCTTCGCCAGCAGGTCGGAGAGGTGCTCGGGAGTGGTCAGCACGTCCGGGTCGTCGGGGCCGCCCCAGCCCGCGTCGAGGTTGGACGCGTCGTGGCCGACCACCAGCACCGTTCCGCCGCGGGCCAGCCCGGAGACGCAGTTGGCCAGCACCCGCCGGAGCTGGTGCTCGGGGAGGTCCAGGTAGCTGAGCAGGACCAGGTCGAACGTCTCCGGGCGCGGGCGGTACGCGACGGCGTCCGCGACGATCGCGTCGACCGGGTGCGCCAGCAGCGCCGAGCGGCTCTGGATCCTGCCCACGGACACGGTCTCCCGGTCCACGGCGGTGACCCGCCAGCCGCGTCCGGCCAGCCAGATCGCGTTCGCGCCCTCGCCGGCGCCGACGTCGAGGGCGGCTCCCGGACGCAGGCGTCGGCACGCCGCCACCACGAACTGGTTGGGGGTGGTGTCCCAGGCCGTCGCGGCTGCGGCGTGGCGTTCCGTCCAGCTGGCTGCGTCCGTCATGCCTCACCTCCGCACCAGGCGGGGTCCACCGGTGCACGAGCGAGGCTAGGCGCTCGATTGAGACGGCACACCACCTGCAACAGAGCCGTACCTAACCTGTAACCATGCCGTCCCTTTTCGACCCGCTGACGCTGCGGGACCTCACCATTCCGAACCGGATCTTCCTGGCGCCGATGTGCCAGTACCAGTGCGAGGCGCAGGACGGGGTGCCGACCGACTGGCACCTGGTGCACCTGGGCGCCCGTGCCGCGGGCGGCTTCGGCCTGGTCATCGCCGAGGCCACCGGCGTGCTGCCCGAGGGCCGGATCAGCCCGCAGTGCCCCGGCATCTGGAACGACGAGCAGGCCGAGGCGTGGGGCCGCGTCGTGGCGTTCGGCCACGCGCAGGGCGCGAAGATGGGCATCCAGCTCGCCCACGCCGGACGCAAGGGCTCCACGTACCGCGACTTCGAGCCGGGCAAGTCCGGCACGGTGCCGGGCGAGGACGGCGGCTGGGAGACGTTCGGGCCGTCCGCGATCCCGTTCCCCGGGCTGGCCACCCCGACCGAGGCGACCGCCGAGTACCTCGCCCACGTGGTGGAGGCGTTCGCGGCGGCCGCGCGCCGGGCGGACGCGGCCGGCTTCGACGTCGTGGAGGTGCACGCCGCCCACGGCTACCTGCTCAGCGAGTTCCTCTCGCCGCTGTCGAACCACCGCACCGACGGCTACGGCGGCGACCTCGCGTCGCGGGCCCGGCTGCTGCTCGAGGTGGTGGACGCGGTGCGCGAGGCGTGGCCGGGCGGCAAGCCGATCTTCGTCCGGATCTCGGCCACCGAGTGGACCGACGGCGGGTTCACCGTCGAGGACGCCACCGAGGTCGCCCGGATGCTGCGGGCTCACCACGTGGACCTGGTCGACGTCTCCAGCGGGGGCAACGTGCTGGCGAAGATCCCGGCCGGGCCCGGCTACCAGGTGCCGCTGGCCGCCGCCGTCCGCGAGGCCGGGCTGCCGGTGAGTGCGGTCGGCCTGATCACGGACCCGAAGCAGGCCCAGCAGATCCTCGACGACGGCCACGCGGACGCCGTCGCGCTGGCCCGGGTGGCGCTGCGCGAGCCGTCCTGGCCGTTGCGGGCCGCCGCCGAGCTCGATTGCGACGCCTGCGCCCGCTACCCGAGCTCCTACCTGCGCGGCCGCTGGCCCGCTATCGAACCCGTTCGCTGACCCCGACCGAGTCGGGGACGGTTCCTTTCCGGTTCGCGGGGACGGTTCCTTTCCGGTTCGCGGGGACGGTTCCTTTCCGGTTCGCGGGGACGGTTCCTTT
>JAGQUI010000603.1 GCA_020438595.1 Propionibacteriaceae bacterium
TGCGCCGGCGACGCTGAGCTGGATCAGCCGGGCCCTGGCGGGCGGGTTGGCCTGCAGGTCGGCGAGCTGCTCGACGGTGCCCGCGGCCACGATCTGGCCCGAGCCGTTGTTGTTGGCGGCGGTGAGGCCGGCGGCCTCGATCGCGGCGAGCACCTCGGTGGCGTCCCCGCCGACGACCGCCATCATCGAGGTGGGACGGACGGCGCTGGCCGCGGCCATCTGCTGGCCGCGCTCGCGGACGAAGACCATGGCCTGTTCCGCCGAAAGGACCCCGACCGCGGCGGCCGCCGTGATCTCGCCCACGCTGTGGCCCGCGACCACGGCCGTGCGCCGGAAGGCGTCCGCCGGGTGCGGGAACAGCTCGAGTGCGGTGACCAGTCCGGCGGCCACCAGCAGCGGCTGGGCGATCGCGGTGTCCCGGATCGTCTCGGCGTCGGCATGGGTGCCGTAGTGCGCCAGGTCGAGTCCGGCCACGGCACCGAGCCAGTTCAGGCGATCGGCGAAGGCGGACTCGGAGAGCCAGGGGGAGAGGAATCCGGGGGCTTGGGCGCCCTGCCCGGGCGCGACGATTGCGAGCACGGGAACAACTCTGTCGAATCGTGGCCGCGGCACCGGGGTCTTCCGCGACGAATTTCCGGCACGCGACTTTGTGGGAAACCTACAAAAGATAGTCGGTGCGCCCCGGCGAGTCGTCGGTGCCGCGTTGTCGAGTTCACCCTCAACGGGATCAGTCGAGCAACCGCCCCAGCGTCAACGCCAGCCGCAGCGCGTACCCGCCCCGGGGGTCGAGCGGGGAGTAGCCGGTGAGCTCGTGGATGCGCCGCAGCCGGTACCGGACGGTGTTCGGGTGCACGTACTGGGCACGGGCGGTGGCCTCGATCGAGCTGCCGGAGGCGAAGAACGTGGCGAGGGTGTCGGCCAGGTCGCGGCCGGCCTCCACGATCGGCTGGTAGAGGTCGTTCGCGAGCGTCCGGCGGGCATGGCCGTCGCCGGACAGCGCCCGCTCGGGCAGCAGGTCCTCCGCGGCGACCGGACGGGGGGCGTCCGGCCAGGCGCGCGCCGCGCGCATCCCGGAGAGGGCGGCCCGGGCGCTCCGGCCGGCCTCGGCGAGGTCGGCCACGATCGGGCCGACCACCACCTGGCCCTCGCCGAACTCGCCGATGAAGTCGGCGACCTGGCGGACCAGCGCGTCGCGCCCGGTCAGGCGGCCGCCGACGACCAGCACGAGACGATCCCCCTGTGGCGCGGCGAGCAGGTCGAGGGAGTGCCGGGCCGCGAGCTGGCGGATGGTCTCGACGGCGCGTCCCGGATCGGACGGTGCCGCGCCGATCACGACCGCGATCGCCGGGGGCGATGCCCAGCCGAGCGTGGACGCGCGGGAAACGACCGACTCGTCGGCCTCGCCGCGGATCACCGCGTCCACCACCAGCGCCTCGAGCCGGGCGTCCCAGGCGCCGCGGGCCTCGGCAGCGCGTGCGTAGATCTGGGCGGACGCGAAGGCGATCTCGCGGGAGTAGCGCAGGATGCCGATGCGCAGCGGGAGCTGCTCGTCCTCCGGCAGCGTGGCGATCCGGTGCTCCACGGTCTCGATCGTGGTCCGGACGAGGTCGACGGTCTGGTTCAGCGTGATCCGGCGGGTCAGGGCGCGGGGGGCGGCGTCGAAGACCGAGCCGGGGTCGATGTCCTCACCGCCCGCGGCGAACCAGCGGACGAAGCCGTCGATGCCGGAGCGGGCGACGAGCGTGATCCACGAGCGGTGCTCGGCGTCGAGCTCGGAGAACCACGGGTGCTCGTCGGCGATCCGCGCCAGCGCGTCCGTGGTGAGCCCGGCCGCCATCGACGCGAGCTGTCGCGAGATCTCGGTGCGGGCCGCGCGCGACGGCCACC
>JAGQUI010000604.1 GCA_020438595.1 Propionibacteriaceae bacterium
CGGAGCTGACCGCCGCCGCACCGGACGGCGCAGTGGTGGTCCAGGTGATCCCGCTGCTCGTGGAGACCGGCCAGCAGGACGCCTTCGACCTGGTCGTGGTGGTGGACGTGCCGCAGGAGGTACAGCTCGCCCGCGTCCGTGACCGGGACGGTCTCGACGAGGCCGGGGCGCACGCCCGGATGGCGGCGCAGGCGTCCCGGGAGGCCCGTCTGGCCGCCGCGGACGTCGTGATCACCAATGGCGGCAGCCTCGCCGACCTCGAGGCGCAGGTGGACCGGCTCTGGGTGCGGGTGCGCGACGCGCGGGCCGGCTGATTCCGTCCGAGACACTGCCCGTCGCCGACGCGCACCCCTATGCTGAGCCCGAAGTCGACCCGGGAGGCCCTCATGGATTGTTCGCGCTGTCTCGCTGGCGTTCCGGACGCCGCCCATTTCTGCCACCGCTGCGGTCTCGACCTGGTTCCGGGGGACACCCGCGGCCAGCGCCGCTTCGCCCTGGCACCGGACGAGCCGGTGGCCTCCTTCGCGCTGATCTCCTCGATCATGCCGCGCGAGGCCGGGCGCCACCCGCAGACCTACCGCACGGCGTTCACCATCACCCTGGTCGCCGCCCTGGTCGCTGCGATCTTCGGGGCGATGCCGATCGCCGTGCTGATCGCGGCGTTCGCGATCCCGATCGTGTACATCACCTACCTCTACGACGTGAACCTGTGGGAGGACGAGCCGCTGGCCGTGACCGGTTTCGCGTTCGCGCTGACCGGCCTGCTGGCCGCCCTGTTCACGCTGCTGTGGACGTCGCTGCTGCCCCTGACGTCCACGCTGCGGGCACCGGACGGGACGCTGCTCGCGGGTCCGCAGTGGGGCACGTTCCTGATCGTGGCCGTGCTGGTGCCCGTCGTCGGCGAGCTGATCCGCCAGCTCGGCCCCGTGGTGCTCGCCAGCCGTCCCGCGTTCGACGACCTGATGGACGGGGTCACCTTCGGCGTGGTCAGCGGCGTGGCGTACGCCTGCTTCGACACGCTCGTGCGGCACTGGGCGCTCCTGACCGGCGGGCTGGTCGACCCGCAGCCGGCCCAGTTCGCGTCCCTGGTCTTCCTCGAGGGCTTCATCAAGCCCCTCGTGATGGGCACCGCCACCGGCCTCGCCGTGGCCGAGTTCTCCGGTCTCGGGCGGGGCTACGACGGCTTCACTGCGCGCTACTTCGGCGCGGTCGGCCTCGCCATCGGCGCGAACGTCCTGTTCAACACGGGCACCTACCTGCTCGGCTACGTCGGCACCGAGAGCCTCTCGCTGGTGCTGCAGGTGCTCTGGGGCATGCTGGTGCTCTCGCTGCTGATCCTGCGCCTGCGGACCGTGCTGCAGACCGGGCTCCTCGAAGGGGCGCTGGAGGCCGCGGCGAAGGCCGACCACGCGACGGACGCCGACATGGGCTTCTGCGCGCGGTGCGAAATGCCGCTGCTCCCCGGCTCGGCGTTCTGCAGCGCCTGCGGCGTCGCGACCAGGTCGTGGGCCAAGCAGCCGGCCGCCGCGGTCGTCGCCGTGGCCGACGCGATGGCCGCGCCGCCGCCCGAGGAGGCCGCGGCCGCGCCACCCGAAGCAGGCACCGCAGAGACCGGGGCCGAGGCGGAGGAGCGAGGGGCCGACGAATGAGCCAGCCGAACAACCCGCAGGTGCCCGGCCAGTCCGGCGTCCCGGCGCAGGGCCAGCCCGGTTACCCGCAGCAGCCCCAGGCCGCCTACCCGCAGCAACCACAGCCCGGTTACCCGCAGCAGCCCCAGGCCGGTTACCCGCAGCAGCCCCAGGCCGGCTACCCCCAGCAGCCGCAGGCCGCCTACCCGGGCCAGCCCGGCTACCCGCAGCA
>JAGQUI010000605.1 GCA_020438595.1 Propionibacteriaceae bacterium
TCCGACGTCCTCGACCCGGCCTACCTGGAGAAGCACCAGCTGACCTCCTCCGGCGACCTGCTCGCCCACCTGCACGACGGCTGCACCCTTCCCGGCGCTGGCGAGCTGGCCCGCCTGGTCAACGTCTTCGCCCGCCGCGAGATCGGCCGCGTGATCTTCGACGGCACGGTCCCGCCACTGGACCTGTCCACCCGCGCGGTGGTGATCCGCACCCACACCCTGCAGCTGCCCTCCCGCGAAGAGCTCGAGCACGAGCACCTCTTCGAGCAGCTCGGCCTGGAGAAGCTGTTCGGCCGCGCCCTCAACGCGCTCATCGCCGCCCTGGCCCGCCACGTCTGCTTCGAGGACACCTCAACCCTGGCCGGGTTCGTGGTCTCCGAGGCGCACTCGATGACCATCTCCTTCGAGGGTGAGCGTGAGCTCGTCGACTTCGTGCGTGACGGCCGCAAGCACCGCGCCGTGGTGCTGCTGGACTCCCACGACCCCGAAGCAGACTTCGGCTCCCCGACCCTGCGCGGCCTGATCCCCACGCGGATCCTCATGCGGCACCGCGATAAGACCCTGGCCAAGCGCGGTCTGGCCTGGCTGGACCTGGACGCCGAGGACGAGCAGCTGATCGAGATGGTCCGCCACGACACCTCCCCTCTCGGACCCGACGGCAAGGAGGTCCCGGTGCACCGCCGCGGCGAGGCCACTATGCGCGACATGTCCGGCAACGTCGGTCGGGTCAAGGTCCTGTTGCCGGCTCGCGATGAGCGCTCGGCGGCGATCACCGCCGGCGGCTCGGCCTCCACCAAGAGCCGTCCTCAGGACCGGGAGACGGCATGACGTGGCTGCGAGCTCGCGGCCCCTGGCTCCGGCGCGCACTGTCGGTGATCGCCGGCTGGATGCTGCTGATGTTCGTGCGCGTACAGTCCGCTGCCGCTGCCCCGATCGTGGCCGCCGACAAGATCGGACAGACCCCTCCTGCGCTGGCCTGGATCGACCTGAAGGACTCCCGCGGCATCTCGATCTGGAACTTCGAGATGTCGCTGGACCGGGGCGGCATCACCTCCCCGGACAAGTTCTTCTGGGCCTCGATCACCGACGCCTGCTGGGGCGCCTACCGGTCCTGGTGCGCGCTGTCGCTGTGGTTCCTTGACTGGGTCCTGTCCTTCACCTGGGTCCAGACGATCGCTGCCCCGCTGTTGTCGGTCGGCAACGCGATGCAGCAGGTCGTCACCCGCCTCGGCCTCGTCCCTACCTTCCTGACCCTGACCGCTCTGCTGGCCGGGCTGTGGATGCTCAAAGGCCGCCACACCACCGCGATCTGGGAAGTCGGCATCGCCTGCGTCATTGCCGCCTTGGCCTCCGGTGTCTTCGCTCAGCCGGTCCAGATGATCGCCGGCCAGAACGGCTACATCGTCAAGGCCAACCAGACCGGCCAGGAACTCGCCGCCGCCCTGGCCACCGGGGACGCCTCCGGCAAGAGCCCTGAGCAGTTGCGCCAGGCGCAGACCGGCCAGCTCGTCGACACCTTCATCCGCCAGCCCACCCAGATGATCAACTTCGGCCAGGTCCTCGACGGCGGCAAGTGCGAAGGCGCCTACAACGACGTCGTCAAGGGCGGCCCCTACGGCAACGAGTCCGACATCCGGGACAAGATCTCCGACTGCGACGACACCTTGGGCGAGTACGCCGCCAATCCCTCGGCCTCCATGGCGTTGGGCTCGATCGTGTTCTTCCCGGCCGCGTTCGTGATCTTGGCGATGTGCATGCTCCTTGGGGGGTCGGTGATCGCTGCGGCGGTCTGGGCGATGTTCCAGTCCCTGAAGGCCATCGTCACATTCGTGACCGGGCTGCTGCCCGGCCGTGGCCGG
>JAGQUI010000606.1 GCA_020438595.1 Propionibacteriaceae bacterium
GATCATCCTGATCGACGTCGCGAACGGCCGCATCGACATGCAGAAGGCGCAGACGGGCGAGCTCGAGATGACCCCGCTACTGTTCCTGGTCAACAACCTCACCCTGGCGTTGTGGGTGCCGCTCTCCCTGCTCACAGCGTGGGCCGCGTTCCAGCAGCGACCGAAGTGGCTCTCCTCGATCCAGGGGGGCTTCCGGTGGCGCCTGTTCTGGCGGTTCGCGCTGATCGCCCTCGTCGTCCTCGGCGCCTCCACGGGCGTCCAGATCCTGCTGGAGGGCGGCGTCGGCGGGTTGGCCTGGAACTCCGACTCGGTGTTCCTGATCGTGACCATCGTGCTCACCACGCCGTTCCAGGCGGCCGGGGAGGAGTACAGCCTGCGAGGGCTCGGCGCGCGCACCATCGGCTCCTGGTTCGGCTCCCGCCGGGCGGGCCTGATCGTCGCCACGCTCGTGACGTCCATCGTCTTCATGCTGTTGCACGGTGCCGGCGACCCGTGGCTCAACGCCTTCTACCTGCTCTTCGCGGTGTTGAGCTCGATCCTGGTCTGGCGCACGGGCGGGCTGGAGGCCTCCATCGCGCTGCACGTGGTGAACAACCTGATCGGTGAGGCGTTCCTGCCGTTCTCCGACATCAGCGGCATCTTCGACCGGGAGGCCGGGGTGGCCGGACCCGAGACGCTGTGGCAGATGGGCGCCGTGGTCGTGGTCGCTGGGCTCATGCTCTGGCAGGCGGGACGGCTCCGGCTGCCCCGCACCGCGGCACCGGCCGCGCCCGCGCAGACGGAGCTTTCGAAGCCCGGCGGGGTATTCTGGAACTCTTCGCACACGATCGCTTGAGGTGGGGCGCGAGATGACCAATGACGTGGTGAACAGGCGCGACGCGGCGAGTGCGCTGACGTGGCTGCGGGCACAGATCCGGCCGCGGACGGGGCGCACACTCGTCGGAGTGGACGGCGTGGACGGCGCCGGCAAGACGACGTTCGCCGACGAACTCGCCGACCTGGTCCGCGAGTGCGGGTTCGAGGTGATCCGGATCTCGATGGACGACTACCTCAATCCGCGCTCGGTCCGGTACGCCCAGGGCCGCACGTCCGCGAAGGGGTACTTCGAGGACAGCTACGACTACCAGCGGTTCACCGACGAGGTGCTCGAGCCGCTCGGCCACGAGGGCTCGGGCCGGTACCGCACCGCTGCCTACGACCTGGACTCGGAGTCCGAGGTGCACTCGCCCTGGCGGATCGCCCCCGACGACGCGGTCGTGATCATCGACGGCATGTTCATCCATCGGGACGAGCTGTGCGCCAGCCGCAAGCAGAAGGTCTGGGACATCTCGGTGTGGCTCGAGGTGCCGTTCGAGGAGTCGTTCCAGCGGATGGCGGAGCGCGAGGAGAAGATCACCCCCGATCCGGAGGATCCGGGCAACGCCCGCTACTACCAGGGCCAGCTGCTCTACCTGCAGTCGTGCGATCCGGCCCACCGGGCGGACATCGTGGTCGAGAACGCGTCCCCGCATGCCCCGGTGATCAACTGATCCTCGTGGTTCGTGCCTCACCACTCGTCAAGACTGATCCTGCCCGCGGGTCCGGAGGCATGCCGGTGATCGACACCGTGGGCGGGGCGGCCGACCGCGCCGAGGACCTGCTTGGCAGGCTGCGGGCACTCGCCAACCCGGACAACGTGGCCGGCATGGCCCGCTTCGGCATCAGCGCCACCGGGACGCTCGGCGTGTCGGTGACCGTGCTGCGGGGTATCGCTCGCGAGTTGCGTCCGTTGCGCCGCACCCAGCCCGAACTCGTGCACGAGGTGGCCGCGCGGCTGTGGGCGTCCGGCGTCCACGAGGCACGGATCCTCGCCGGACT
>JAGQUI010000607.1 GCA_020438595.1 Propionibacteriaceae bacterium
GATGCCGATCCGGGACGCCAGCGCGCGCAGGTCCTGTGCCAGGGTCTCGGTATGCCCCACCTCGTCCACCAGCAGTGCCCCGTCGCCGTCGGTGAGGTGGTCGGCCTGGCTGCGGAACTCCCCCGCGTCCTGCAGTGAAGGATGGCGAAGGAACGCGGAGAACGAGTCGGTCTCGCGGAACGCCCGCATGCTCCCCCACCGCAGCGGATCGACCCGCCTGCCCCGGTTCGTCAGGTAGTAGCGGGCGTGCCCGGGGTTCCAGCGCGTCCGGTTCTCGGCGACCTCGCCGAGCTGCCGGTACCACGACACCATGCGATCGACCGGGTGCCGGACCAGGGCGAACACCAGGTAGCCCTGCCAGGTCTCCAGCGGCAGGCTCGCCGCCACTGCTCGCGCCGTCGAGTGCGGGCCCAGGCCGTCCGGACCCGGATCGCCCGCGCCCGGCTTCGGTTCCACCCCGCTCCTCAGCACGCGATCGTGCGGGTCGAGCTCGGGCGCCAGGGCGGCGGTCACAGCCTCCCCGCCGGTCCTCGGGACGTGGATGAAGATGAAGCGGTGCTGGTGGGAGATGATCACCGGAAGCCCTCCTGGATGCCTCGGAAGTCGGTGGTCCCGACGCTAGGCACCCAAGTTGGGACAGCCCTGTGAGCGGTCGACGCTGCGCCTGTGCGGCCCCTATCCGAGGGTGCCGGCCAGCCAGGCCTCGATCATGCGGCGCGCGATCGAGGTGTGCGGCGGCAGCGTGACCTCGCCGGAGCCGAGGGCGGCGCGCAGCTCGTCCACGGTGAACCAGCGGGCCCCCTCGATCTCACCCTCCGCCATGGTGAACGCGGTCTGCAGTGCCCGGGCCCGGAAGCCCACCATCAGCGAGCGCGGGAACGGCCACGGCTGGGAGCCGAGGTAGGTGATGTCGGCGAGTTCGAGCGCGACCTCCTCCGCCATCTCCCGGTGCACCGCCTGCTCCAGCGACTCCCCCATCTCCACGAAGCCCGCGAACACCGACACCCGGCCCGGCGCCCAGCTCGGCTGGCGGCCGAGCAGCAGCCGGCCGGCCGGATCCACGATGGCCACGATCACGGCCGGGTCGGTACGCGGGTAGAGCTCACGCCCGCACCCGGTGCACGCGCGGGCCTGTCCGCCGCGGACGGCGCGCGTGGCGGCACCACACGTGCTGCAGAAGCCGGCGTTCGCGTGCCAGCGCGCCAGTCCCGAACCGGTGAACGCCGCCTGCAGTTCGGGGGCGGACAGCCCGTCCATGATCGAGCGCAGCGGCGCCAGCTGTTCGCCGTCGGCCCAGGTGGCGAACCACGGCCGGCCCTCGACCATCCCGAGCAGGTAGTGGCGCTCCGGGTCGTAGTCGCCGTCGGTCGGCCCGGTGGCCAGGGAGCCGTCCGGCGTGACGGCCACCGCGACCTCGCCCACGGGCAGCAGCACCGCGGCCGGGTCGGCCCAGCTCGTCCGGACCCAGTCCGGGTCCGCCCTGCGCTCCTCCACCCGGTCCAGTGCGCTGCCCGCCAACCAGTCGCTCACAAGGTCAGGCTAACCGAGCCGGGCAGGCGTTCCAGTACCGCTTCGAGGCCTGACCGGTCGGGCAGCCGGTCGGGGCGCACCACCTCGGCGGAGTGCAGGTCGTAGAACACCGCATCGACCTCGTCGGCGGGGACGCCGTTCAGCTCCGCCCACGCCAGCCGGTAGCAGGCCAGCTGCAGCGGGTCGGAACGGCGGGCGTCCCCGGTCTTCCAGTCCACCACTTGCGGGCGCCCGTCGGCGCCGTCGAAGACGGCGTCGATCCGGCCCCGGACGAGCCGCCCGCCCAGCACCAGGGTGAACGGCGCCTCCACGGCGATCGGCAC
>JAGQUI010000608.1 GCA_020438595.1 Propionibacteriaceae bacterium
CCGGCAGCACCGGCTACGGCGGCTCCGCCTACGCCAGCAACCCCGAGTGCCTGACCAAGCTCAGCGCCGCGGAGTGCAAGAGCCCGCTGCTGGTCCGCAAGACCGGTGTGGTCAACTCCTACTTCTCGGTGGCCTCGGTCAAGAACCTCGGCGGCACCTACGAGAGCGGCAAGGACGACAACCAGTGGTCCACCTTCCAGGTGGGCAGCACCAAGTGGATGGTGCTCACCCTTGAGCTGTGGCCCCGCAGCGGCGTGGTCGACTGGGCGAAGAGCGTCGTCGCGAACCACCCCGACTACAACGTGATCATCCAGACCCACCACTACCTCGACGGTGGCGGCACGATCTCCACGTCGAACGGCGGCTACGGCGCGACCTCGCCGAAGTACCTCTACGACCAGGTCGTGAGCAAGTACAGCAACGTGAAGATGGTGTTCTCCGGCCACGTGGGTTCGTTCACCAGCCGGACCGACACCAACAACGGCAACACCGTGGTGTCCTACCTGGGCAACGAGATCAGTGGCGCCGGCACTCTGCGCGTGCTCACCATCAACCCGTCGACCGGCGTGGTGAAGAGCACGGTCTACAACGGCAGCCTGGCCGTCGCCGGCACGACCAGCAACACCATCAAGGTCATCGGCTGAGCCAGCCTGTCACCCGTCCGAGGGATTGCCGATCCCTGCGGATTTCGTTCAGAATGTTCTCAGCTTCGGGGGGAGCTGGTCCGGCCACGGGGGGTCCGGACGTCCACGTACGACCGTCGACCATTGGAGATCCCCCGATGCCGATCAGCAGCAGTTCTTCCGCGCACCGCGGCCGAGGCACGTCCCGCGTGCTGGGCCGCGCCGTCGCCGTCCTCGTCACCGGCGTGATGCTGGTCGGGTTCGCACCGGCGCCCGGCGCCTCTGCCGCGATCACCGGCTCCGGCACGCTCACCCTGGCCACGAGCGGCTCGGCCGCGCAGCGGATCGGCGGCAAGCGCACCACGGCGCTGGTGGAGACCACGTTCACCGTCCCGGCCTCGACCCCGATCGATGTCGCCATCCAGTTCCGGGCCGGCCGGCTGTCCTCGGGCTACCGGGCGCTGCTGACCCTCGCCGGGGACGGCACGGTCGTCGCGAAGTTCACCCGGTTGCGGTCCGGCCGGCAGACCACGCGCGGCGCCGCGCTGGCTCTGGGCCTCGACGTCCAGCCGGGCGACAAGATCCACCTCGAGGCCACCGTCGCGGCGAAGCGGACCGTGAAGCTGTACCTGCGCGCGTGGAAGGACGGGGACGCGAAGCCGGAGCACTGGCAGCTCAAGGCCACCGATTCCACTTCGAAGCGCATCAAGACCAGCGGTTACAACTACGTGTGGGCGCAGGCGTCGGCGAGCACCGCGCCCACATCCGTGGACTTCAGCGCGGACGCCGTGCAGTCGTTCAGCGCGAGCCGCGCGGCGGCGATCGGCATGGAGCAGCCCGCGAGCAGTGAGGTGGCCGCCGGAGGCGGCACCCCGTTCACGGTGGCCGTGATGCCCGACACCCAGGACGAGACGCTCAACGCGTCCAACCCGAAGTTCGCCAACCGCACCCAGTGGCTCGTGGACAACCGCGCGGCGCTCAACCTCGAGTACGTGATGCACTCCGGCGACGTGGTCGACTGGGGCTGGCTCGTGCCGTCGCAGTTCGACGTGGCGAAGACGGCGATCCGGAAGCTCTCCGACGCCGGCATCCCCTACGCGCTCACGATCGGCAACCACGACACCGCGGCGGTCGGCTGGAACGGCGTCGCCGGCAGCACCGGCTACGGCGGCTCCGCCTACGCCAGCAACCCCGAGTGCCCGACCAAGCTCAGCGCCGCGGAGTGC
>JAGQUI010000060.1 GCA_020438595.1 Propionibacteriaceae bacterium
CCTGGTCGGCCTCGTCGGAGGCCGTCTCGGTCTTGCGTCCGGCGATGAACACCGACCCGACGCCGCCATCCTTCAGCGCCTTGGCGACGTCGACGGCCTGGGCCGCGTAGACCTTCGCCGAGGAGCACAGGATCACCATCTTCGCGCCCAGTTCCTGCGCCTTCGCGGTGACCTCCTCCGGAGTCCCGCCCTCGATGGTCGGGTAGCCGATGCCACCCACCCCGAGCAGGGCCATGGTGAAGGTCTCGCGGGCACCGAAGTCGCGGCGGGTGCCGAGGCTGGCCAGCAGCACGAACGGTGCGGGGTCGGCGGCGGCGGCGCGGTCGCGCAGCACCTCGAACACCTCGGAGTCACGTCGCGGGGCGAGGCCGTGCCGTTCCGGGGCGGCCGGACGCGGCTTCGCCGTGACCGGCTCCTCGTCGGGCTTGGGGAACATGCTGACGCCGGTCAGCGGCAGCTTGCGGTGGGCCAGCCGGTTCGTCCGCTCCTCCGTCGTGGCGCCGATCCGCTCCGCCACCAGGCCGGAGGTGAGCGCGGAGACCATGCCGCCGGCCGCCTCGATCGCCTGGAAGGCCTGCCACGCCTTGGCGGCGAGGGCGTCGGTGAGCTCCTCGACGTACCAGGAGCCGCCGGCCGGGTCGCTGACCCGTCCGATGTTGGCCTCCTCCGAGGCCACGGCCTGGGTGTTACGGGCCATCCGCCGGCTGAACTCGTCCGGCAGGCCCCACGCGGTGTCGAACGGGAGGCAGGTGATGATCTCCGCCCCGCCGACCGCGGCCGCGAAGGTGGCGATGGTGCCACGCAGCAGGTTCACCCACGGGTCGTCGCGGGAGACCATGCGCAGCGAGGTGACCGCGTGCTGGACGGCGCCGCGGGCGTTCGCAGGGACGCCGCTGACCTCGCCCACGCGCGCCCACAGGCGGCGCAGCGCGCGCAGCCGGGCGATCGTCGTGAACTGGTCGGCGTTGGCGCTGACCCGGAACGCGATCTGGCCGAAGGCTGCGGCCGGCGCGATGCCGGCGGCCTCGAGGTCGCGCAGGTAGGCGACACCGGTGGCGATCGCGAACGCGAGCTGGTCGACGTCGCTGGCGCCGGCGTCGTCGTACGGGAGCACGTCGACGGTCAGGGCGCGGACGGCGGGCAGCTCGGCCAGGGCCGCGTTCACCCATTCGGCCTGGGCGCCGAGGTCGGGCGCCGCACCGGTGCGGGCGGCGAGGGCGAGCGCGTCGAGGCCGAGGTTGCCGCGGGCGTGGTGGGCGCCGGAACCCGTCCACCAGGCGGCGAGGGCCTTCGCCGAGGCCACCTGGTCCTCTGCGCTGCTGATCGACACCGGGGCGAGGTCGGGCTGCACGTCGGCGAGCACCGCGGCGACGTCGCCGACCGCGATGGCGTCCGAGCCGGTGCGCAGCCACACGGAACTGGCGCCGCGCTCGAGGTCGGCGACGATCTCGCGCCGGGTGAACTCGGCGTCCGGGTCCTCGTGGAGCTGGCGGATGTCCCACCCGGTCAGCGGGCTGGTCTTCACCATCGTGCCGCGTGTGAACGGCATCACCCCGGGATGACCGAGCGGGACGTCCGACTCGGTGTACAGGGGCTCGATGGTGAGGTCGTCTACGGTGATCGTGCGGAGGCGCTTCATCGCCTGCTCGATCGAGAGTTCCTTGCCCTCGGGACGCCGCCGGTTGAGGACCTTCAGGACCTCAACTTCCCAGTCTTCCCTGGTGGGAGTGGCGAAATCCCCGGCAAGCTGCAGGGGCATGTCGGTCATGGGCTCACCCTATCGTCACTGATCGCCCACTCCTTCTGGTCGAACCAATTCGGGACGGGCGTGCAAGACCCCCGCCGGATCGTGGACACAGCACTCCTGCGCAGGCGGCTCGCTGGCTCAGCCGGCGGCGTCCCGCAGCCGCTCCCCCAGCGCGCGGACGGCGGTGCGCAACTCCGGTCCGCCGACCACGCGGAACGGCATCGGCAGGCCTGCCAGCACCTCGGCGTACCAGCCGGGGTCGCTCGTGCTGCCGAGCAGCCGGGTGTGTTCGGCGTCGACGACCTCCAGGCGTCCCCACGTGCGGGAGAGCCAGGGCCGGATCTGCGCCGGCGGGGCGTCGATGAGCACCTCGGTGGCGAATTCCCAGCCGAGCGCGAAGTTCTCCTCCAGCACCGCCACCGGGTCGAGGTCGGCCGGGGGCTCGAACGACCGGTCCAGTTCGGTCGCGGCGCGGACGCGGTCGACCCGGTACGTCCGGAGCTGGTCGCGGGCAGGCACCCGGCAGAGCAGGTACCAGCGGCCGTGCCGCGCCACGACCGCCCAGGGCTCGACCTCGACGTCCTGCTCGCGGCCCGACCCGGAGCGGTAGACGAGCCGGGCCAGGTGGCGGTTCGCCGAGGCCTGCACGAGGGCGGCGGTGATCGTCGGGTCGGGCGGGACGGCCTCCCGGTCGCGCACGGGACGGGCCTCACGGCGCACCAGTTCGGCCTGCGCGGCGACCGCCTCGGGCAGGGCGCGCATGATCTTGCGCAGCGCGTTGCCGACGGGGTCCGCGGTGTCGGCCAGGTCGTGGTGGCCCTCCAGCACGGCCATCACCAGCCCCAGCGCCTCGATCGAGGAGAACACCAGCGGCGGCAGCCGCACCCCGCGTCCGACTGTGTACCCGCCGTGCACGCCCCGCGCGGAGAGCACCGGGATCTCCGCCTCGCGCAGGATGCCGACGTAGCGCCGGGCGGCCCGCTCGGTGACCCCGAGGGCCTCGGCCAGCCGCCCCGCCGTGATGCCGGGGTCGGCCTGGATCAGTTCCAGCGCGAGCAGGGCCCGGGCGGTGGGGCTGGTGGCGTCGGTGGTGGGCACTGCCTATTCCTGCGTAGTCGGTAGTGGAACAAACCCGGAAGCAGATCGTCCGGATTCGATCATACCGTTCCGGTTATGACGCAGCACACCCTCAGCCACCCGAACATCCACGGCGCAGTGACCGGACGCGACCCGTGGTGGATTCCGCTCCGCGACGCGATCGCCCTCCTCTTCGGCGCACCGGCGCCCGCGCCCGACACCGCGGCGAAGAACCTGCCGCCCGAGGTGCTCCGCGACTACGACCCCGCCCTGCACCGGGCACTGAACGCCCGCGCCGGCGGTCTGGACGCCGGCAGCCGGCCGATGCTCTACTGACCCTCTCGCGCACCCGGAGGCCGGATGGAGTTCGAGTTCACCGCCGATGTGGTCGAGTGGCGCGGCCCGGCGCCGTTCGTCTTCGCCGTCGTGCCCGAGGGACCCGCCGGGACGATCGGCGAGCTGGCGCCCGCGCTCACCTACGGCTGGGGGTGCATCCCGGTCGAGGTGTGGCTGGACGGCGCGCGCTTCAGCACGTCCCTGTTCCCCAGGGACGGCGGCTACCTCGTGCCCCTCAAGGCCGCCGTCCGGCCCGCCGGCCTCGTCCCCGGCGACCGGGTCCACCTGCGCCTGGCCTTCACCGTCCGCGGCTGACCGACCGGCGGGAAATGGGGACGGTTCTCATTCCGCGTCGGTCCAGGTCGGAGCGACGGGAAATGAGAACCGTCCCCGATCCGCGTCAGCTGACCTGGCGGACGAGCGCCTCGGCGGAGCCGATCATGGTGGCCGTCTCGCGCTCCCAGTCGGGTTCCTGGCCGCGGAACGGGCCGGTGGCCAGCGAGATGATCACCGCGGCGGACCGCAGCCGCAGTTCGGTGGCGTCCACGCGGGTGTCGAAGACGGGCACCCAGCGCCGGATCAGCTGGTGCACCCTGGCCTCCTGGGTGCTGTTCATCCGCTGGATCGTGGACAGGTGCGCGACCAGGCAGGCGAGGTCGTCGGCGCGGCGTCCCGGACCGATGGTGTCGGTGTCGAGCAGCCCGCAGACCCGGCCGCCGGCCACGTGCACCTGGCCCTCGTGGAAGTCGCCGTGGGTGGGCTCGTTCCCGGGCGCGATCGGCGCCAGCCCCTGGCCGATCGTCTCCACCAGCCAGTCCAGCCGCGGGCCGAGCGCGGGCAGCGCGGCGGCGACCATCCGCGCGTAGTGGGCCACCGCGTCCGACCACGGCGGACGCCGGTCCAGGCGCGCCACCGAGGCGGGCATCGCGTCCAGCAACTCGATCAGGGCCTCGGCCGTGCACGGCTCGGCGGGCTCGAAGATGGCCTTGGCCAGCGGCTCGCCGTGCAACTCCCGGAGCACGAGCAGGTGGTCGTCGGTGGTGGCCGCCACGTCCGCGACCGGCAACCCGGCCTCGGCCAGCAGCCGGTGCCGGGCCAGCACGTCCTCGAACAGCCGCGAGCGGAGCACCTTCACGTAGACGACCTCCGCCCCCGCGCGCACCTTCACCACGGCCCGTCGCCGCGGCCGGTACCCGATCATCTGCAGGCTGAGGTCGTCAGGGGTGACCGCGTGGGCGAAGATATGCCGGCTGTTGGCGAGTTCGGCCATCGACTCGGCGTAGGCCGCCCGGGCCAGGCCCGGCAGGTCGGGGTCCTGCGGGTAGATCCAGACCGCGACCTCGCGCTCGCCGTCGGCGAAGATCTCCGCCGCCGTGTCGGTGTCCGCCGGCCCGGACGCGCGGGCGCTCACGCCGAGCAGTTCCTCCCGGCGGCCGTAGGGCCAGTCGACCAGGGCCGAGTAGGTCGCGGTGGTGGACTGGGCGGGGTTCGCGTCCACGTGGTCGAGCGCCCACGAGACCAGGGTGCCGCCGGCGTGCTGGACGGCAGCGGCGAGCAGCGAGCCAACGTCGTCCGAGGTGAGCAACATCGAACCGTCGGGGTCGAACGCGGGCACGTCACCTCCTCGCACGCTGGGCAGGCAGCAGACTACTTCGTCGGCCCGGTGCGCGTTACCCGTTGCCGGACTCGGGTCCCAGATTCGTCAGCCGCAGCCGGGCAGCCCGCCGGCCGTCCAGCTCGATGACGGTCAGCTCGAACCTGCGCACGGTGTCCGGGTCGTTCTCGGCGCCCAGCGTCACCGTGCAGGCGTCGCCGACCTGCGGCAGCGAGCCGAGCTGGGCCATCACGAAGCCGGCCACCGTGTCGTAGGGGCCCTCGGGCAGCACGTAGCCGACCTGCTGGCCGAAGTCCTCGAGCGTGACCAGCCCGTCCAGGTCGAGCGTCGCGTCGTGGTTGCCGCTCGCCGGGCTCGCCTCGACGTCGAACTCGTCGGTGATGTCGCCGATCAGCTCCTCGATCAGGTCCTCGATCGTGATGATGCCCGCGGTGCCGCCGTACTCGTCCCGGACGATCACGAGGTGCTGGCGAGTCTGGCGCATCTCGGTGAGCGCCCGCAGGATCTTCATCGACTGCGGCAGCGCGGTGACCGGACGCACCAGTTCGCGGACGGGCGCGTTGCGCGCGGCCGGGTCGAGATCGGCGAGGTCGCGGACGTGCACGAAGCCGATCACGTCGTCGGGGCCCTCCCCGATCACCGGGTAGCGGCTGTGCGGGGCGTCCTGGACCTCCCGGAACGCCTTGTGGGCGGGGATCGCGCCGTCCAGGAAGTCCACCTCGGTGCGCGGGATCATCGCCTCGCGCAGGCTCACCTCGCCGGCGGCGAACACCTCGTCCACGATCTGGCGCTCCTCGTCGCCGAGGGTCGGCGAGCTGCCGACCATCTCGCGCAATTCCTCGTCGGTGACCTCCTCGCGCGAGGCGTTGGGATCGCCGCCCAGCACCCGGACGAGCAGGTCGGTGGACTTGCCGAGGAACCAGATCACCGGGGTCGCGAGGCGGGCGATCGCGTTCACCATCGGGCCGAGGGCGATCGCGAACGACTCGGCCCGCTGCATGGCCAGCCGCTTGGCAGTGAGCTCGCCGATCACGATCGAGAAGTAGGAGATGACGACCGTGATCAGCACCAGCGCCACCGGCCCGGCGATACCCTCCGGCACGCCCCAGCCGGTCAGCACGGCCGCGAAGCTGTCCGCCAGCGTCGCGCCGCCGTAGGCCGCGGACAGGAACCCGGCCAGGGTGACGCCGATCTGCACGGCGGACAGGAACCGGTTCGGGTCGGCGGTGAGCTGGGCGACCGTGCGTCCCCGGCGTCCCCGGACGCTGAGCTGCTTGATCTGGGACTCCCGCAGCGAGACCAGCGCCATCTCCGCCGCGGCGAACACGCCGCCGATGATGATGAAGAGCAGGATCAGGAGCGAGTCGCCGAGGATCGGGCTCATGCGGGGTCCCCACGGAGTTGTTCAGGGGAGCGCGGCGGAGGAGAAGAACTGCGTGGGGTGCTCATGCCACCGCCGCAGGCTCAGGGTCGTCCACGCGCAGATTCTAGCGGGACCGTTCCGTGGGCCCCACCCGCCGAGGTGTAGCCTCGCGGCCATGGCGAGCGGGGGGTTCGGGTTCGCCCGGGGAAATCTGGGCAAGCTGCTCGCGCTCCCCCGCTACGCGATCGGCGCGGTGCGGGCACGCGGGACGACCCGCGACCCGAGGCTGTGGGTGGTCGGCAGCGCCTTCGGTCCGGCGGACGGGGCGCTGGCCTTCTACCACGCGGCGTCCGCCCTGCCCGACCCGCCCCGGCTGGTCTGGCTGTACCGCTCCGAGGACGAGGCGCGGACCGCCCGCGAACTGGGCATGCCCGAGGTGGTCGACCGCTCGTCCCGCGAGGGCTACCTGCTCACCCTCAGGGCGGGGCTGGCCGCCGTCACGCACGGCTTCGGCGACGTGAACCGCTACGGGCTCTCCGGCGCCGTGATCGTCCAGCTGTGGCACGGCGCACCGGTGAAGAAGCTGCACGCCGACTCCCCCGCAGTGACCACGCTCGGGGGCCTGGAGAAGGTTCCCGGGGTGGCCGCGCTGATGCGGGCGGGCTACCGGCACGGCACCCGGCGGATCTCGCTGCTGCCCACCTGCGCCGGCTTCTTCGCCCCGTTCCTGGCCACGGCGTTCCACCTGATGGACGGCCAGGTGCAGGTGCTCGGCGAGCCGCGCGCCGACGTCCTGTTCGCGGGCAGCGAGGACGCCCGGATCGCCGCGGCGAAGGAACTGCTGGCGCCGTTCGTGGGCGGGTTCGCGTCCAGCCGGGTGGTGCTCTACGCGCCGACCTGGCGGGACGGCGATCCCGATCCGGGCGTGCCGACCGAGCAGCAGTGGCTGCGCATCGAGGAGGTCTGCGAGCGGCTCGACCTGGTGCTGCTGGTGCGTCCACACCCGCTCGGCATCGGCGAGTACAACCACTCCTCGCCGCGGGTGCGCCTGGTCCCGTCCACGCAGCAGCGGGAGTCGATGCCCCTGCTGTGGGGGGTGGACGTGCTGGTCACGGACTACTCGTCCATGCTGGTCGACTTCGTGGTGACCGGTCGCCCGCTGCTGCTGCTCGCGCCGGACCTGGCGGAGTACCGCGCCAGCCGGGGGCTGTACCTCGACTACGACCGGCTCGCCGGGGGCACGTGGAGCACCGACTGGGACGGCGTGCTCGACCGGCTCGAGGCGGTGCTCACCGACCCCGTTGCGGCGGAGGCGGCGTCCGCGCACAGCCGGGAACTGGCCCTGAAGTTCCACGAGTGGACGGACGGACGCAGCGCCGCCCGCGTCGCCGAGGCGGCCGCGAAGCTCGTCCAGCGGCGCGTCCGCTGACCCCGCTCGCCGCCCGCCCGCCGAGTTGTCAGAACCTCGTTCGGCCATAGGCGCACGAGATTCTGACAACTCGGCGGGAGAAGGTCAGCGGAGCCGGGAGCGGTCCACCGTGGCCTCGGCGCCGAGCAGCCAGCCACGGATGAAGCCCGAGCCCCAGGCCAGGTGCATGGTGGCGAGCACGACCACGTTGAGCAGCCGGTCGACCGGCCCGTCCCCGCCGAGCCGGGTGACGCCCACCGCGGTGACGCCGGCGAGGTAGCCGAGCGAGGGGACGTGGGCGAGCGCCCAGGCCGAGCCACGGGCCCCCCCGAGCAGCTGCAGCACCCCGATGACGAGGCTGAACCCGACCAGGACGGCGACCGCGGGCGGCGGCAGGTAGCGCCACGGGGTGGACTGGTGGCGCCGCACCAGTGCGCCGCGCCACACGCCGGTCGCGTACATCTGGCGGCGCAGCGCGTCCCAGGTGCTGCGGGGCCAGTAGGTCACCTTCTGCTTCGGCGTGAACAGGATCAGGTGACCGGCGGCGCGGATCCGGTGGTTGAGCTCCCAGTCCTCGGCGCGGCGCAGGGTCTCGTCGTAGAGGCCGACCTCGTCGAGCACCTCGCGGCGGAACACGCCGAGGTAGGCGGAGTCGCACTCGGCCTCCTCCTCGCCGTGGTGCCAGGAGCCACCGCCCAGCCCGAACGGCGAGTTGTAGGCCCGCGCGACGGCCTGCTGGAAGCGCCCGCGTCCCTTCGCCTCCATCACGCCGCCGACGTTGGCCGCCCCCGTGCGACGCAGCATCTCGATCATCGCGACGGTGTAGCCGGCCGGGAGTTCGGCATGGGCGTCCACCCGGATCACGACGGGGTTCCGGCTCGCCCGGATGGCGAGGTTCAGCCCGATCGGGATGTCGTTGCGCGGGTTGGCGACCAGCCGGACGCGGGGGTCGGACGCGGCGAGCTGCGCGGCGACCTCGTCCGTGCCGTCGGAGGACGCACCGAGCGCCAGCACCAGTTCCTGCTCGCCCGGGTACTCCTGGGACAGCACCGCACCGACCGCCTCGGCCAGGTGCGCGGCCTCGTTCAGCACCGGCATCACGTAGGAGACGGCCGGGTACTCGGGCAGTTCGGCCAGGACGGGCCGCAGCGCGGCGGTCGGCGTCGAACTCACCCGGCCATCCTCTCACCCTCCCCCGAGTTGTCAGAATCTCATGCGCCTATAGCCGCACCAGACTCTGACAACTCGGCGGTAGTCGGGACGCCGAGCGCCCGGAGATCCCGGACGAGGAACGCCGGCTCGTGCCGCACCTCGTAGTTCGTGGCCCGAAGCACCCACTTCCGGCCGACGACGATCGCGCGCTCGCGGCGAATGTCCGCCTGCCACTGGGCGACATCCAGGTGGTGCCCGCCGTCCACTTCGAGCACGACGCTGTCCCCGTTCGCGGTCGCCCACTCGGCGTCCAGGTAGCGCCAGACGCCGGACGCGTCCTTGCGGGGCACCTGCCGCACCGGCTGGGCGAGGTCGAACCTCCGGCACATCGCCGCGAGATCGAGTTCGCCGAGCGCCTGCGCGCCTGCCGCTGCGTCGCGGATCGCCTCACGCAGGATCTGCTTGTGCCGGATCCGTCCGATCGTGCGCATGGCCGCGTCCAGTTCAGCGGCAGTGACCAGCCGCTGCTGCACCGCGGCCGCCACCATCGTCGCGGCGAATCGCGGGTGGGGCTGCCAAGCAGCCGCGTCCAGAACCGAGCGCGCCGTCGGCGTCCGGGGAAGTCCGTCGGTGAACACAGACTCCCGCGGACGGAGTCGGCGCGACTCGTGCACCTGGACTCCTTCCAGCGGCGTCACCTTCTCGCCGCGCGGGATCACCAGGTGGATCAGTTCAGCCTCGGACGCAAAGCTGCGGAATCCCGCGAGTTCGAGCGAGGTGTGGCTGCCGAGCGCGCACTCTCCTGCGTCCAGCACGGCGATCCACATCAACTGGCTGCGATTCGGCGGAGCATTCTGCAGCAGGACGACCTCTTCGCCGATCGTCAGCCAGCGTTCGGCGTCCACGTTGGCAGTGACGACGTGAGCACCAAGCCCGACCGAGGCCAACTGACGACGATGTACAACCCCGCACTGTCTCCCAGCGATGGCGCCCAGCGACCCTGATCGACCGATCTGTGCATACACGCCGTCACTATCGGCATCAGGTCACTTCGACGTTCAGCACTCCTCGCGTCCTGTGGAAAAGTCCAGCTGTCCACAGGCGACGAGCCCCCCTTGCCGAGTTGTCAGAATCTCATTCGGCTATAGGCGCAGGAGATTCTGACAACTCGGCAGGTGGGGGTCGGTCAGTGGGTCAGGCGAGCCTGGCGGCGAGGTTCTCGTCGAGGGCGCCGAGGAACTCCTCGGTGGTCAGCCAGGGCTGGTCGGGGCCGACGAGCAGGGCGAGGTCCTTCGTCATCCTCCCGGACTCGACGGTCTCGATGCAGACCTGCTCCAGGGCCTCGGCGAAGCCGGTCACCTCGGGGGTGCCGTCCAGCTTGCCGCGGTGCTTCAGGCCGCCCGTCCAGGCGAAGATCGAGGCGATCGGGTTGGTGGACGTCGGCTTGCCCTGCTGGTGCATCCGGTAGTGCCGGGTGACGGTGCCGTGGGCGGCCTCCGCCTCGACGGTCTTCCCGTCCGGCGTCATCAGCACCGACGTCATCAGGCCCAGCGAGCCGAAGCCCTGCGCCACCGTGTCGGACTGCACGTCGCCGTCGTAGTTCTTGCAGGCCCAGACGTAGCCGCCCTCCCACTTCATCGCGGCCGCGACCATGTCGTCGATCAGCCGGTGCTCGTAGGTGAGGCCCTTCGCCGCGAACTCGGCGGCGTACTCGGCCTCGAACACCTCGGCGAAGATGTCCTTGAACGCGCCGTCGTAGGCCTTCAGGATCGTGTTCTTCGTGGAC
>JAGQUI010000609.1 GCA_020438595.1 Propionibacteriaceae bacterium
GCTACGGCAGCTACTGCCTGCCCAAGGACACCAAGCAGCTCCTCGCCAACTACGACCAAGTGCCGCAAAACCTCATCCGCGCCATCGTCGAGAGCAACACGACCCGCAAGGACTTCATCGCCGCCGACATCCTCGCGCGTGAGCCGCGGGTCGTCGGCATCCACCGGCTGATCATGAAGGCGGGATCGGACAACTTCAGGACCTCGTCGATCCAGGGGGTCATGAAGCGGCTCAAGGCCAAGGGTGTCGAGGTCATCGTCCACGAGCCGACCCTGCACGAGGACCGCTTCTCCAACTCCGAGGTCGTCGCCGACCTCGCCGAGTTCAAGGAGCGTGCCGACCTGATCATCGCCAACCGGCGCACCTCGGCCCTCGACGACGTCGCCGACAAGGTCTACACGCGCGACCTCTGCGGGCGCGACTGATCTCGGGGTGTGTGAACTCACCGGTGACTCTCGGCGTATTCACACGCACCGACTCCGTCAGCCCGAATCGAGTCAGCGCGAGTCAGATGACCCAGTCGACCTCGGTGAGTTAGCCGAGGGCCGATCCCGGCGAGCTCCCCAGGGTAGAGCCCCTTGGCGTCACGCCGCCCGCACTCCTCGAGCGGCGTGGCGACGTGAACCAGGGCGAACCGCCCGCCGCGACGGCGCACAAGCTCACCCACCTCCTGGTGGGCCTTCTCGCGCGGCGCGATGGGGCGGCAGATCGCGACATCCCCGTGGTGGGCGACCTCGGCGGCGACCGAGCCGCGGGCACCGGCTCGGGGAGCCACTGCTCACGTGGGCCGAGGAGGAGGCCCGCCGGCGCGGCTGCGTCGTCCTGCAGCTGACGAGCGACAAGCAGCGGGTCGATTCGCACCGCTTCTACACGCGGCTCGCGTACGCGGCGAGCCACGAGGGCTTCAAGATGGCACTCTGAGCGGGACTTGTATCGTTCGGTGCGGGAGTGGTGTGGGTGAGAGGATGTGCCCACCATGACTTCCCGTGCCCAGTACGCAGGCCTCACCGCCCTGCTCGTCGCCACCCTTGTCCTCGTCGCCTTCGCCCTGCGGACGCCCGCCGCCCCGACGGGCTCCGGCTCGTCGGTGGCCCGGCCGACCCCGACGAGCGCCAGCCCGAGCCCCAGTGTGAGCGAGGCCTCGCCCAGCGAGCCGGTGGCGATCGGTGAGGGCGCCAAGGTCGCCTTCGTCGGTGACTCGTTCGCCGCCGGTGCCGGGGCGAGCGGGGAGCAGGCGCGCTGGACGACGGTCCTCTCCGCCGCGCACAAGTGGAGCGAGGACAATCTCGGCCGGGCGGGGACCGGATACCTGCGTGCCGGGCGCACGGAGAACTGCACCCCGCAGAACTGCCCGGCCTACCCCGGCCTGGTCGGGCAGATCGTCGCGGACAGGCCCGCCCTCGTAGTCATCACCGGGGGCGGCAACGATCTCGGTCAGGACCTCACTCAGCTCGGTGCGGCCGTCACCCAGACGGTCAAGGGCATCAAGGACGGCGTCCCCGGCGTCCGGGTGGTCGTGACGAACCCGTGGTGGGACATGCGCCCCTACGACCAGCGGCTTGCGACCTACACCCAGGCCATCCAGAAGGCCGCGACCGACGCCGGTGCAGTCTGGGTCGACACCGCCCAGCCGGTCATGGGCAAGCCGGATCTGATGACCGCCGACGGGATGCAGCCCAACGACAGGGGGCACGAGGCGATCGCCACGTCGGTCGGCCGCGGGCTGGAGCAGGCCGGCCTCATCGCCAAGGCCGCGCAGTAGCCCATTCGGGCCCATCACGACGAATGCCGCGTTCCTCGCGATCGGGAGGCACGCGGCATTCGCGCACTGGGTTGTCTCAGCCGAT
>JAGQUI010000610.1 GCA_020438595.1 Propionibacteriaceae bacterium
CGCCGTCGGCGAGGCGATGGGCCGGGTGCTCGAGCAGGAGAGCGTGTCGCTGGACGACTACTTCGAGTAGGCGTCCGGCCGGCTCGGCGAACCGCTACAGCCGGTCCGTCCCTGCGGCCCAGGCCTCGGCGACCGGCCGGTTCGACTCCTGCCAGTACCACCACGCGATGTACGCCGCAGATGCGGCGCCGACCAGCAGCGCGGTCACCCCGATCAGCTTCGACACCGCAGCCTCCTCACGTTCCGCGCCCGAGCCTACTCAGCGCGACCCGGACGGGCTCGGCGTAGCGCTGGTGCGGACGCCGGGACTCGCGTCGGGCGAGGTGGTCGGCGACGTGGTGGGCGTGGTGCGGGACGAGGGGGTCGACCACGCGCTGCTCCCCGAGGCGGTGGTCGGCACGGTCGTGGCCGGCCTGGGACGCACCGTTGCCGCCCCGATGCCTGTCGTCGGCACGGGCCCGGTGAACACGTCGCTGGCCAGGGCGTCCCGGAGCCTGTCCAGCGCCACCGGATCCGCCACGGCGCCCGCCGCGGACGCCCACGACTGCAGCGGCCAGGTCACCACCGAATTCGCGCGCACCCGGGACTCGACCATCGTCTCCCGGATCTCGGCGCTGGTGAGGTCGGCGTCCACGGTCAGGCAGGGCGTCAGCGCGTTCATCACCTTGTCGAACCGGTTGGGGTCCGCGATCGCCACGCCGAGGCTGGCCCTCGCCAGCGCCGCGCGCAACAGGTCCGCGGTGCGGACCGACCGTTCCAGCGGGTTCGGCGCGTCGTCGAGGTAGCTGACCAGCTGGTCGCCGTCGAGCGACTCCGAGTCGAGCGTGATGCCGCCGAGGCTGTCCACGACCTGCCCGAACCCGTCCAGGTCGACCCGCAACTGGTGGTCCATCCGGGCTCCGGTGACCCCCTCGACGGCACGCGCGGTGAGCAACGGGTCGTGGGCGAAGCTCGCGGCCAGCGTGGTGCGCACGCTGCCGTTGTCGGCGAGCAGGTCGGAGGGCAGGGCGATCAGGGTGAGGTCGCGCCGCGACACCGACAGGTGCGCGATCACCACCGCCTCGAGGGTGCCGTTCTGCTGCGTGGTCATCAGCAGGTAGTTGACCGCGCTCACGCCGTCCACCGACACCGCGGTCGGCCGGCCCGCGTAGCTCGGCAGCGACTCCTCCCGCTGCAGGCCGTCCACGGCGTCGCCGAGCCGGTCGAAGTAGACCGTGAGCAGCGCCACTCCGCCGACGGAGATCGCGACGACGCCGACCAGCAGGCCGATGGCGAGACGGTCGAGGAGACGTCGTCTCCCCTGCCCGGTCCCTGCGCTCGGCTCCATGCCACCCCCTGCTTTCCGGCGTCCAGCCTAGGAGGCCCGGCCAACCCGGGAGTGTGGCGCGGCCAGGATCCTTCGCGTGGCTGCCGTGTCGGTCGGCCCTTCGACGTCCCCCTCATCGCCGAACGCCTCCATTTCCGTCGAGCGCCCCTGCCTGAGCGGAGGCGTTCGACCGGAACAGTGGCGTTCGGCGATGGGCGGGGCGGTCGTGACGCGTGTCATCTAGCCTGTGGTCATGGCCGAGGAGAGCCAACGGCAGGCGGACGCGCGGCGACGCCACGAACTCGCGCAGGCCGCCGCCCAGGCGGAGGCCCGTGCCGCCCAGGCGAAGCTGGACGAGTTCGTCGCCCGGCTGCAGGAGGCGGGAGCCCGGCCGGAGCCGCTGCAGGCCACGCTGCTCAACGGGAAGCGGGTGAAGACCGGCCTGGCCGGGTGGTACCTGAACCGCGCCCGCACCCTGGCGGTCACCCCGGACGGCCGCTACTTCCAGCTGGTCACGGCCGGTTCTGCGCTGGCGCGA
>JAGQUI010000611.1 GCA_020438595.1 Propionibacteriaceae bacterium
GAGACCGACTTCGCCGTGGAGCACATCGACAACGACACCGGGGAGCTGGTGTCCTTCGACGGGCGCCGGATCGGGTTCGACCTGCTCGTCACGGTGCCGCTGAACATGGGCGCCGACTTCATCGCCCGCTCCGGCCTCGGCGACGAACTGAACCTGGTGCCCTGCGACCAGCACACCATGGTCAGCCTGGCCCATCCCGACATCTACGTGCTCGGGGACGCCGGCACCCTGCAGACGTCCAAGGCGGGCTCGGTGGCCCACTTCGCGGTGGACGTGTTCGTGGACAACTTCCTCGCCCAGCACCGCGGGGAACCGGCCACCCACGGCTTCGACGGGCACGCGAACTGTTTCATCGAGTCCGGCGGCGGCAAGGGCATGCTGCTCGACTTCAACTACGAGACCGAGCCGTTCACCGGCAGCTTCCCGCTACCGGTCGCCGGTCCGTTCAGGCTGCTCAAGGAGACCCGGCTGAACCACATCGGCAAGCTGGCGTTCCGCTGGATCTACTGGAACATGCTGCTGCCGGGCCGGCCGTTGCCCATGATCCCGATCCAGATGAGCCTGGCCGGGAAGCGGGTCGAGAAGGACGTCACGCCCGCCGGCACCGGCATGCCCACCGCGGCCGCGCCGTCCAGCCCTGCCCCGCCCCCGAAACCGGCCGCCCCGCGGCTGGAGATCAAGCCGCTGCCGACCGTGCGTCCGGCGCCGGCCGCGAGCGTCGCGTCGGCGCCTCCACCCGCGGCGGGGTACGTCGACCGCCCGGGCGTCGATTCCACCGCGGATCCGGCCACTGTGCTGCCGGACCCGATCATCCCGAAGTTCTGAGTCCAACTTCCTGGAGGTCAGCCATGCCGACAACCATGATCGCCGGTCGCCCGATCGACGTGAACGACGAGGGGTTCCTGCTCGCCTACGACCAGTGGGACGAGAAGCTGGGCGCCGAGCTCGCCCGCCTGATCGGGATCGACATGACCGAGGCGCACTGGGGGCCGATCCGGTTCCTGAGGGCGGACTACCCGGCCCGCGGCGAGACCGCGACGCTGCGCCGCACGAGCACGGTCGGCGGGTTCGCCATCAAGGACCTGTTCGCCCTGTTCCCGGGGAAGCCGGCCAAGAAGATGGCCTACGTCGCCGGCCTGCCCAAGCCCAAGGGCTGCGTCTGATCCGAGCCTCCACGGGGGCCGGGGCCCCCGTCCGATCCGGGAGAACCACATGACCGACACACCGATCGTCCCCAGCTTCGACGACGCGACCACCGATGAGGCACCCGCGGGCCGCAAGATCTGCTTCATCTGCTCCAAGGGCAACCTCGACATGGCCTATCCGGCCCTGATCATGGGCAACGCCGCCCTCGGCGAGGGCATCGAGACCCATTTCTTCTTCACCTTCTGGGGCATGGACATCATCACCCGCCGCACGATGGGCAACCTGAAGTTCTCCATGGTGGGGAACACCGCGATGCACATGCCGCAGGCGCCCACGATGCCGGTGCCGGCACTGATGGGATCGCTGCCCGGCATGACCGGCATGGCGACCAACATGATGAAGAAGCAGATCGCCGACCTCGAAGTGCCCGACGTGCCCGAGTTCCTCGACCAGCTGATCGAGATGGGCGGCCACATGTGGGCGTGCAAGATGTCCTTCGACATGGCGAACCTGAACGAGGCCGACCTCTACGAGGGCGTTGAGGCCGTGATCAGCGCCACCGACTTCATCGAGCTGTCCGAGGGCGCCCAGGTCATCTTCGTCTAGCCAGCCTGGGGCCGGGCCGTTCAGCGCGGCCTGACGAAGACCGCCGCCGTCCGTTCGGGCACCACGAGCCAGTCCACGCCCACCTCGCAGGA
>JAGQUI010000612.1 GCA_020438595.1 Propionibacteriaceae bacterium
CTTCCACATCGACGGTCCCTCGATCGCGGTGCGGACGCTGCAGATGCTGGCCGCGTCCGGACAGATCGACCCGGCACTGCCGGGCCAGGCGGCGGAGAAGTACCAGATCCTCGACGTCACGGCCGGCGCGTCCGGCGCGGTGGGCGGCGACGCCTGACTCTTTGATCCGGGTCAGCTTTCTGGCAGGCTGAAAGCCTGACGGGACCGCCTGGACGTCCTCGGCGTACGCCGGGATCGCGTGCCGGGCGACAGCGAGAGAAAGCGGGGAGCAGCGCGTGGGTACCGCGCCCGGGTCGACGCCCAATTCGTCGATCGTGGCCGCACTGGGCATCGCCCAGGGACAGGCGGTCCAGGAACTCGGTTGGGACGACGATGTCGACGAGGGCGTGCGCGACGCGGTGCTCGACACGCTCGGTGAGGACTTCGTCTACGACGCCATCGAGGCGGTGGACACGGTGCTGCTGTGGTGGCGCGACGAGGACGGTGATCTCGGCGACGGCCTCGTGGACGCGCTCACCGACCTGACCGGTCACGGCCACATCTGGCTGTTCACGCCACGGATCGGGCGCGACGGCTACGTCGATCCCGCGGACCTCGCCGAGGCGGCGCTGACCGCCGGCCTCGCCCTCGCCAACACCGTCTCGGTGTCGCGGGACTGGGAGTCGCACAAGCTGGTGCGGCCGAAGGCAGGTCGTCGTTAACCCGCGGACGCCGTTCCAGAAGGCCGCATCGCTGGCATCCGTGGCCCTGGCCGGCCTGCTCGCGGTCGGCTGCTCGGCCAGCACCACCGTGCCCGTCCTGCCGGCCACCCAGAGCCCGAGTGCCCCGGCCGGCACGGTCGGCACCGCCACCGCGACGCCGTCGGCGTCCGCGAGCACCCGTCCCGCCTCGGCCACCCCGACGCCGAGCGCCCCGGTGCTGGAGGTATCGTCGGTCGCCAACTTCCGCGACGTCGCCGGGGCCGGCCTGCCGCTGCCGGACGGCGATCACATGGTCACCGGGCTGGTCTACCGGTCGGCGAAGCTGTCCACCGCGTCCCGCGCGGACGTGGCCCGGCTGGCGAAGGCGGGGATCGGCCTGGTGATCGACCTGCGCACCGACGCCGTGGCCGCGCGGACGCCGGACCCGGCGATCCGCGGCGCGGACTACGAGCTGGTGAACATCTACGCGGCCTACAGCACGCCCCCGGCGCGCCCGAAGAGCGTTGCGGACGCCCGGGCGTACATGCGCGACATGAACATCCGGTTCGTCTCCGTGCCGGCCCAGCGGGCGAAGGTCGCCGAGGCCCTGGAGCTGATCGCCGACGCGAAGCGGCCCGTGGTGGTGCACTGCACGGAGGGCAAGGACCGGACCGGGTGGATCTCCGCGATGCTCCAGCTGGTCGCGGGCGCCGACCGCGACCAGGTGATGGCGGAGTACCTGAAGTCGAACGAGTACCGCGAGGACTTCCTTGCCAGCTCCTACCGATCGACCCTCGCCTCGAAGGGGCGGACCGCAGCCGAGATCCAGCAGGCCCAGTACCGCGTGCGGCCGGAGTACCTCAACGCCGGCCTGGCCGAGATGGACGGCCGCTTCGGCGGGCTGGACGGCTACCTGACCGAGGGGCTGGGGCTGTCCAGGGCGACGATCGACGCGCTGCGCGAGCGACTCACGGCCTGAGCCGGGGTCAGCCGATCGTGCCCGCCTGCGGCTGGGCGCCCTCCTCGCGGCCGGCGAGCTGTTCCCTGGCCCGGATCCGGAGCGTCTTCTCCAGCAGCGCCTCGCGCTTGGGGATGGTCTTGGCCTCGAGGCTGAAGCTGAAGTGGTTGTCCAGCCAGAATCCGGTGAGCTT
>JAGQUI010000613.1 GCA_020438595.1 Propionibacteriaceae bacterium
GCATGCCCGCGGCCTCCAGCCGGGCCCAGATGTCGGGCACGTCCTCGATCCGGATCCAGTGGTACTGGATGTTCTGCCGGTCGGAGATGTCGGCGGTGCCCCGGGCGAAGTCGGTCGAGATCGCGGCGAGGACGCGCAACTGGTGGGTCGTGACCGCCCCGCCGTCGAGGCGGACCCGCAGCATGAAGTACCGGTCCGACAGCTCGTCGGCGCCGAGGGTGCCGGTCCGGCTGCCGTCGATGTCCTGGCGGCGCTGGGTGTACAGGCCCCACCAGCGCAGGCGTCCGTGCAGGTCGTCGGCGAGGATCGAGTCGAAGCCCTCGCGGGCGTAGGTATCGAGGACGCGCTGCCGCACGCTCAGGCCACCGTCGGCGGCCTTGAATTCCTCATTCGGATTGAGGGGGGCGCGTCCGTCGACGGCCCACTGGCCGTGCGTCCGCTGCGGGCGGGGGCTGCTGGTCATGGTTCCTCACTGGGGTTCTGGGGGATGAGTGGCCCAGCGGGAGCACGAAAGCGGCCGGGCCTTGGGGGCCCGACTACCGAAAAGGGGAGCTACGGGCGCGTCAGCACGCGCAACACATCGAACCGGCGCGGTTATTCGCCAGCGCGGCCACCACGAGGGTCGGTTCGATCATGGGCGGGACCCTAACACGGATGGTTGAGGATTCATGCATCGCGCGTCCGTTCCGTGGACCGGCCGGGCGCCGGGGGCACCGGAAAGGGGCTCGATAAGCTGGCTCCGTGCCACCACCGAGGGTCGGCTCGTGACGGTGACCCAGCAGTCCAGGCCGTCCGGGAGCCGTCGCGACCACTGGCGCGCCCGCTTCGCCGGTTGGCGCGCGGATGTCGCGCGCGCCTGGACCCATCCCCCGGTGCGCCGCGGCCTGGTCGGGTCCGCGCTGATCGCCCTCGGCTCGCTCACGCCGGCCTACCTGCCGCAGAACAGCCCGTGGTGGGAGCCCATGCGGGCGCTCGGCCTGGACAACTGGTGGACGAACGCGTTCGGCACCGCGCTGGTGGTCACCGGGGTCGCGCTCCTGGTCGAGGCGTGGTTCAGGCTGCGGCCGAGCCTCTACCACGAGGTCAAGCACTGGCCGATCACGCTGCTGTGGAGCCTGCCGTTCCTGCTGGCGCCCCCCATCTTCAGCCACGACGCCTACGCCTACGCGGCCGAGGGCTGGCTGCTCCGCAACGGCCTCAACCCCTACGACAACGCGATCTCCGTGCTGCCGGGACCGTTCGCGGACCAGGCCGCGTGGCTGTGGCGCTACACCACGGCCATGTACCCGCCGCTGAGCCTGGAGATGTTCCACGGCCTGGTGGTCGTCGCCGGGAACGACCCCTACTGGTCGGCGGTGGCGATGCGGATTCCCGCGCTGTTCGGCGTCGGGCTGATCGCGTACTACCTGCCCCGGATCGCCCACCGGATGGGCGCCGACGTGCAGATGACCGCCTGGTTCTCCACCGTGAACCCGCTGGTGATCATCGACCTCGTCGGAGGCGCCCACAACGACGCCCTGATGATGGGCCTGGTCGTGCTCGCCCTGTGGCTGACGTTCCAGGGACGGTTCTGGTGGGCGGCGATCCTGGTCGGCGTCGCCGCCTGTATCAAGCAGCCCGCGATCCTGGCGTTCTACCCGGTCGCGCTGATCGGCCACCCCTGGCGCTCGTTCCGCTGGCGGGACACGTCCCGCGCGTTGCTGCGCCTCACCCTTTCGCTGGGCACGTCGGTCGCGACCTTCGTGGCGATCTCGCTGGCGAGCGGGCTCGGGTTCGGCTGGGTGTACGCCGCGGACGTGCCCGGCAGGGTGGTCACGCTGGC
>JAGQUI010000614.1 GCA_020438595.1 Propionibacteriaceae bacterium
TGTTCTCCTTCGACCTGGCCGTCACCGGCGTCGACCGGGCGTCCACCCTGGTCGAGCGGTACGGGGAGGGCAAGCAGGTGGTGCTGGCCGGGCACTCGCTCGGCGGGGCGATGGCCGCGCAGTACCTCGCGGACGAGCTGAAGGCGGGCCGGCAGCCCGCGGCCGGGCTGGTCCTGGAGGCTGCTTACCCGCCCGACGGCGCCGACCTGTCCGCGGCGGACCTGAAGGCGCTGACCCTGCGCGCCGAGAACGACGGCGTGGCGGACCCGGCGAAGGTCACCGGTGGCCTGCAGCTCCTGCCCCCCGACGCGCAGGAGGTGGTCGTGCCCGGAGCGGTGCACGCCTTCTTCGGACGCTACGGACCGCAGTCGGGCGACGGCATTCCCGGGGTCGACCGGGCCGAGGCGGAGGACTTCATCCTGACCAGCATCGAGGGCTTCCTCGGCTCTCTCGGCTGACCTGCTTCGCTACCGGTAATCCGCGCCGCTACCCGAGTACGGGTAGCGTCGTGAAATAGCTGTAGCGAAGTGCGAGAAGGCCTACTCCGGGCGGCGGGCCAGCACGTACAGCCGGGTGGTCTGAGCCTCCTCGGGGACGGGTGCCCGCTCGTACCATTCCGCGGCGCTCAGGCCGGCCTCCGTGACCGCGGCCAGCACCTGCTCGCGGGTGGGCAGCACGAAGTCGAGGTCGACCTCGGCGCCGAGGAACTCGTCCACGTGCCGCACCTCGCCGCCCGTGTGCAGCGCCAGCGCCAGCGTCCCGCCGGGACGCAGCGTCGAGGCGACCGTCCGCAGCGTCGGCGCCAGCTCGGACGGGGCCAGGTGCACGAAGCAGTACCAGGCCACGATCGTGCCCCACGCGGCGGCGTCGCGCGGACGCAGCAACTGGTGGAACCGCCCGACCGTGAAGTCCAGGTCGGGATACGCCTCGCGGGCCTGCTCGACCATCGCCGCGGAGGCGTCCATGCCGTGCACGTCGGCGCCGGTGTCGGCGAGGAACGCGGCGATCTGGCCGGGGCCGCAGCCGAGGTCCATGATCGGGCCGTCGTTGCGGTCGGCGAGGTGTTCGAGCAGCCACACGTCGAACGGTTTGGCGATCAGCTCGTCGGAGAACTGCTCGGCGTAGGCGGGCGCCACCGCGTCGTAAGCGGCGACCACCTTGGCGTCCCTCGCCTGCGGGCCGTCGCCGAGCACCACCTCCAGGTCCGCGGCGGGGGCGGGCTGCTGCTCTGCCTGCGGCACCGGCCCCAGCAGGTGGACCCAGCGCGCGTCCCGGCCGTGCCGCACCGGCGCCTCGCGGACCAGCGGCTCGGGCGCCGCGGCCAGCCGCGCCAGGCACGCCTCGACCGCCTCCTTGTCGGCGAACGGGTGCAGCCGCTCGGTGCGGGTCTTCAGTTCCCCGGCCGACTGCGGCCCCCGCAGCAGCAGGACGGTGAGCAGCGCCCGCTCGTCGTCGGCCGGCTCCAGCACCTCGTCCAGCAACTGGTGGTACTTCACCACCCGCGAGCCCGCGCCCGCCCAGACCAGCCGGAGCAGGCCGCGGTCCTTGAGGGCGCGGGCGGCGTCCTGGAGGTCCCGCTCGGAGAGATCCATCACCGGGTCGCGGCTGGAGGTCTGGTTACAGGCGAGCCGCAGCGCGTTCAGGCTGAGCGGGTAGCTCGCGGGGACGGTGCGCTGCTTCTCGAGCAGGCTGCCGATGATGCGTTGTTCGCTCGCGTCCAGCACCGGGAGTGCCATGGCGGCACCCTACCGACCCCGCCTGTGCGCCGCCGCCCTGGACCGAGTTGGGGACGGTTCCTTACTCGGTCCACCCCGGGG
>JAGQUI010000615.1 GCA_020438595.1 Propionibacteriaceae bacterium
GATGGGGACGGCGCTGCGCCACCTGTCCGCCTCGACGGCCATAACGCTGGGGCTGGCCGAGCCGATGACGGCGGCCCTGCTGGGCGTCGTCGTGCTCGGCGAGCGACTCGGCCCCGTGCAGTGTCTCGGGCTCGTCGCCGTCCTGGCCGGCGTCGTCGTCGCGGGCACCGGACGGGCCCGCGTCAACGGATGATGCTGATCCGCCCCGAGGTGACGTTCGTGGTGTTGCCCCGCAGCGGGTTGTAGACCGCGCTGGAGACCGCGCCGGTCGCCGTGTTGATCGTGACGATCCGGACCGGGTCGTTGCCCGAACCGCTGAGCTTGTTGCCGAGGAATGAGACCACCCGGTGCCCCCCGTAGCTGTCGGTGCGCTGCCGGAACTTCCCGGTGTGCCCGGAGAACACCAGCTTGACGTTGGTGTAGGGCTTGATCACCTGGTCGTAGAGGTACTTCGGGCTGGTCGAACCGTAGCCGCCGTTCGAGGTCCAGATCTTCCCGCTGCCGGTGAGGTAGCTGTGGGTCTGCACGATCACGTTGTGGTCGGGATGGCTCGCGACGACGTCCTTCGCCCACGCCACGACCTCCCTGCGGGGCCACAGTTCCAGGGTCAGCACCAGCCACCGGGTGCCGTTCGCACTGAACGTGGTCCAGTGGTTGTCGATCCGGCCGCTCGCGTACGCGCCACCGACGTCCTGGATGCTGCTCAGCGGGAACGCCTGGTTGAAGGCGTCGGTGCGGCGCACCAGCAGCCCGGACTTGCAGGCGGCCGCCCCCAGCCGGGCCGCGCACTCCGGATTGCCCTCGTAGGCGGAGCCGCCGTACCCCGTGGACCCGGCCACGCCGTTCCAGCCGACCGCCTCGGTGTCGTGGTTCCCGATGGCGAGCGAGTAGGGGAGGCCGGCCTTCCGGAGCACGGCGATAGCTGCTCCGGCGCGGGCGAGCTGGCTGGAGTCGAGCCAGCCCCAGTTCGTCATGTCCCCGGTGTGCAACACGTAGCGCAGGTCGAACCGGGACGTGTTCGCCACCATCCAGTTGACCCGGTTCAGGAACGGGGTGTTGGAGGTGTTGCTCGTCTCGTCCTGGGTGTCGGGAATGACGGCGATCGAGAACAGGTCGCTGTTCGGCTCCGGGGCGACCACCCCGACCGCCGCGGCTCGCGACGCGCTGTAGGAGCGCACGGTGACGGCGCTGCAGGCGAGGGTGCCGGGTTGGGTGCCGGCGCCGGGCTCGGCCCACAGGTAGGTGCGCCCGGACGTCCTGATCCGCCGGCTGGAGGAGTCCTTCCCGGTCAGCTGCCAGGTGGGCGGCTTGATCTCCTCGTCGAGCCAGGCCCGAAGGTACAGCCGCACCGTCTTCTTCGCCGCGGCCACCGCCTCCAGGTGGACCACCTGGCCGGGCCGCACGTGGATGCCGAGGGGCGTGGTGCCGCCCAGCATGGTCTCGCTCCCGGAGGCGACCCGGGTGAACGATCCGCTCACCGAGCCGTCCGCCGTGACCGTCAGCCGGGCCCGGTAGCCGGAGGCGGTGGAGCCGGCCCGGAACTGGAAACCGAACGTCACCGGGATCGCGGAGGGGATCGTCACCGCCGCGGAGGCGATCGCGGTGGTGCGCGTGCCGGAGATCTTCGCCCAGCCGGAGCTGCCGGGGTTCAGCGGGACGCCGGCGGAGGCGGCGTGGGCGGGCGGGGCTGAGACCAGGCCGACGAGCAGGACCAGGCCGATCAGGACGCCGAGTCCCCGGATCATGGGGCTCCGGGACTGGGCACCTGGCTTCGAGGGGTCCATGCGGCGGCACTCCGGATTCTGTGGCGGATCCC
>JAGQUI010000616.1 GCA_020438595.1 Propionibacteriaceae bacterium
GCTCGGTGTGCGCAACGGCCCAGCGTTGCTCGGGCGGCACGGTCCAGGGCAGCTTCTCGAACGCCCGGAGCCGGCCCAGGCTGCTCATCGAGATCCTGGCGGACGGACGCGGCGCCGGTTCCGCGGGCCCGGGCGGACCAGCCGGACGGGAGGGCAGCTTCGCGGCCAGCACGGTCCGTCCGGCGCCAAGGGCGGCGGTGGCCAGGGGACGTCCCACGGCGAGTGCCCGGTTCATCCGGTCCTGTACCCCGGCCACACCCCTGCCGGTTCCCGCGAGCGGAATCTCCAGCCCGGCGATGAAGTTCGCCAGGGTGTGCTGCTCGGCCGCCAGGTAGCGGCGCAGGTCGACCACGAGTTCGGCCCGATCGCTGACCACCAGTCCCACTGCCCGCATGGCCGCCCCGGCCACCAGGGCGAGCGCCGGACCCAGCGAGATCCGGCCGCGGCACCGGGCCCGCAACCGCGCCAGCTGGTCGGGTTCCATTACGGAGGTCAGTTGCTGGGTGGACGGCACGCTCAGGCGCGGCCCGGGGTCCGTCGCCGTCCCGGGTCCGCCCGCACGGTAGCGGCGGAAGTCGTCGGCGACGGCCAGCCAGCGGCCCGGCCGCGCGCCGAAGGTGGCCGACAGCGCCGCCGTGAGCGGACGATCGGTCAGGTTGTCGAACCCCGATGGCACCGGACGACCCCGGGCGACGTCGATCAGCGCCAGCGGCAGCATGGCCGACAACCCGGCGTCGCTGAGCCGGTGGTCCATCAACATGGCGAGCCGGTCGCCCGCGATCGCGAACTGCACCGGCAGGTCGTCGATCCAGTGCTCGCGTAGCCAGTCCCGCGGGTCCAGCAGCGAGGAGGGCGCCACTCGGAAGATCTCGCCGGTGCGGTCGGCGATCCGGACGCCGACCTCGCGCCAGTGCCCCTCATCGGCCAGCACGAGGCCGACCCTGGTCGCGGGCCCTCTCGCGGCGATCCGGACGAGCGCGTCGCCGAGCTCACCGGGGCCCGGCAGGTCCAGCGGGCCGAGGCCCACACCGATCCGCGAGTCGCCGAGCAGCCGGTCGGTGCTCGAGATCTCCTGGGCCTTCGCGCCGGGACGACCCGGCTCCGGGACGCGATGCGTGGCGGGCCTGGTCATGCCGCCTCCGGGTCCAGTTCGAGCACGGTCAGGCCGGGGGTGTGGGTGAGGACCTGCCAGTGCGGGTTGGCCAGCAACTGCTTCTCGAACCGCTCGATCGCGCCCGGCGGGAACAGCCCGTAGTAGTTGTTGTACACCTTCATCTGCGAGGTGATCACCGCGTAGACCACGTGCTTCTCACCGAGCATCGCGTCGGTCATCTCCGCCACCCGGTCGTCCTTGAAGTCCGTGCCCATCCAGCCGTCCCAGGCGTCCACGCCGCCGTCGAAGTCGCGGTTGTTCCGCACGAACTCGGTGTAGCGGGCCACCACGCGTCCGGGGGCGCCCGGGGCGAGGGCGAGCACCGTGGCGTCGGTGGGCGCGTTGTCCACGATCCAGACCGACGCCTCCAGGGCGTCGTAGTCGACCCGGTTCGGGAACCAGGCGCCGTAGAACGCCTGCGCGGCCGCGCCGGTGAGCAGCAGCAGCGAGACAACAGCGGTGATCCGTCCCGCGCCGCCCCGCCGGGCCCGTCCGGTCAGCCAGCGGTGCACGGCGGGCGCCATCACGAGCGCGCACCCCGGGATCGAGTACAGGAACACCCGGAAGATCGCCTCGCCGCCGTAGCTCTGGCCCAGCAGCACCGTGAAGGAGCCGAGCGCGAGCGCCGCCAGGGTGAGCGTGAGCCGGCGGTTCCGCTTGCG
>JAGQUI010000617.1 GCA_020438595.1 Propionibacteriaceae bacterium
CTCATAGCCGTGCCGCCGCACCGTCGGAAAGCCGTTGCGCAGGTCGATCCGCGTGGTCGGCCCGAGGGAGAACCGCCGCGTCCGCGCCCAGAACACGACCAGCACGAGGATCAGCGCGCCCACCACGACCGCGCCGAAGATCCCGGTCTGCTGCATGGTGCGACCCTACGCCCGCCGGGCCGGTGGACGCTCAGCCCGCCTGTGCCGCCTCGTCGTCGTGGACGGCGCGGATCCGGTGCCGCAGCTCGACCGCCCAGGCGGCCTGCTCCGACCGCCCCCGCACGGCGCTGATCACGTTCAGCGACTCGGTGTCGGAGCGGTAGCGGATCATCGTGCGCCGGGCCTCCTGCGGGGCGAACCCCGCGCCGGCGAGGGCCGCGGCCAGCCCGGCCTCGTCCGGGTACACCCCGACGTCGAGCCACTGCTGCACCTCCGGGGCGGTCAGCCCGGTCGCGCGCCACGGTGCGGCCAGCTCGTCGATGCACTCCAGGGATGCGCCCTCGGAGAAGAACACACGCTCGTAGGCGTCCAGGGACGCCCAGATCGCCGGTGTGGACGACTCCCGGCCCGCGGATCGCCCGGCAGGCCGCGTCGGCGACCCGACCTCGGTCTGCGGCGCCGGCGCGGGCACGTAGCCCTCCAGCAACTTGCGCAGCAGGTACTCCTGTTCGGCGTCCACGCCAGCCCCCCATTCGGGCCATCCCCCCGAATGGCCACGACAGAAAACTCTCACTCCTTGCCGCGGGACGGTTGGAGACGCGCCGAGGCCACCGCGATCTTGCCGGGAACTACTCCGCGGCCATGTGCGGGTACTCGATCGTCCTGGGCGGGAGCAGGTTCTCCTTGATCGAACGCGGGCTCACCCACCGCATCAGGTTCCACAGCGAGCCGGCCTTGTCGTTGGTGCCGGACGCCCTGCTGCCGCCGAACGGCTGCTGCCCGACCACGGCGCCGGTGGGCTTGTCGTTCACGTAGAAGTTGCCGGCCGCGTGCCGCAGGGCCTTCGACGCCGCCTGAACCGCCGTCCGCTCGGTCGCGAAGACCGCGCCGGTCAGCGCGTAGCTGGAGGTCTCGTCCACCATCTGTAATACATCGTCATACTTGTCGTCGTCGTAGACGAAGATGCCGAGGATCGGGCCGAAGTACTCCGTCGAGAGCACGTCCTGGCGCGGGTTGTCGGTGGTGACCAGGGTCGGGCGGACGTACCAGCCCTCGCTGCGGTCGTAGCTGCCGCCGGCGATGATCTCCGCATCCGTGGACGCCCGCGCCCGCTCGATCGCGCCGGAGAGCTTGTCGAACGCACGCTCGTCGATCACCGCGGAGGTGAAGTTGGAGAAGTCCCGGACGTCACCCACCGCCAGTCCCTCCACCTCGGCCACCAGCGGGTCGCGGATGGCGTTCCACAGGCCCCGGGGCAGGTAGCACCGCGACGCGGCCGAGCACTTCTGGCCGGAGTACTCGAACGCGCCCCGGACCAGCGCGGTGACGACCGCGGTCGGGTCGGCGGACGGGTGGGCGACCACGAAGTCCTTGCCGCCGGTCTCCCCCACCAGCCGCGGGTAGGCGTGGTAGCCGGAGATGTTCGCACCGACCTCCCCCCACAGGCCCTGGAAGACCCGGGTGGAACCCGTGAAGTGGATCCCGGCCAGGTCCGGGTGCTTCAGCGCCACGTCCGACACCTCGGCACCGTGACCGGGCAGCATGTTGATCACGCCGTCGGGAAGCCCCGCCTCGGTGAGCAGGTCCATCCAGAACTGGGCGGACAGCGACTGGGTCAGCGCCGGCTTCCAGATCACCGTGTTGCCCATCA
>JAGQUI010000618.1 GCA_020438595.1 Propionibacteriaceae bacterium
GCAAGAACTCGGTTCCGGTGGACAACATCGACCGCGCGGTGAAGCGCGGCGGCGGCGTCGGCGGCGACGCGGTCGACTACATCGAGATCATGTACGAGGCCTACGGCCCGGCCGGCGTGGCGATCCTGATCGAGTGCCTCACCGACAACCGGAACCGGTCCGCGTCCGACGTGAAGGTGGCGGTCACCCGCAACGGCGGCACCATGGCCGACGTCGGTTCGGTGTCGCGGATCTTCGACCGCAAGGGTGTCGTCGAGGTCGCGAAGGACCAGGGCGGGAAGACCCTCACCGAGGACGACCTGCTCGAGGCCACCCTGGACGCCGATCCCGAGGACGTCGCCGACGACGGGGAGAGCTTCAAGGTGGTCAGCGATCCCAGCGTGGTGGTGGACGTGCGCAAGGCCGTCCAGGCCGCCGGCCTCGACTACGAGTCCGCCGAGGTGCACTTCCTGCCGCAGTACCACCAGGCGATCGACACCAAGGACCACGCGGAGAAGCTGTTCAAGCTGCTCGACGCGATAGAGGACCTCGACGACGTCCAGACCGTCTACAGCAACGAGGACGTCCCCGACGAGATCAGCGCCCAGCTCGACGCCGACGACTGACCCGCCGGGGCGGCGTGCCTCGACCGGACGGGGGAGTGTGCCCGCTAGGATCCGAACAGTTGTTCGACGGACGGGAAGCGGGCGATGCGCGTACTCGGAGTGGACCCGGGCCTGACCCGGTGCGGGGTCGGCGTGGTCGAGGGCACCCCGGGGCGGCCGCCGAAGCTGGTCGCTGTGGGGGTCGTGAGCACGCCCAGCACCCTGGAACTGCCGCAGCGGCTGCTCCGGATCGAGGCCGGGCTCACCGAGTGGGTCGCCGAGCACCGCCCCGACGTGGTGGCCGTCGAGCGGGTCTTCGCCGACCAGAACGTGCTGTCGGTGATCGGGACGGCCCAGGCGGCAGGGCTCGCGATGCTGGTGGCGGCCCGCGCCGGACTGCCGGTGCACACCCACACGCCCACCGAGGTGAAGGCGGCGATCACCGGTTCCGGCCGTGCCGACAAGGCCCAGGTGGGCACCATGGTCGCCCGGATCCTGAAGCTCGACGCGGCACCGCGCCCCGCCGACGCCGCGGACGCCGTGGCGCTCGCGATCTGCCACCTGTGGCGGGGGGCCGGGGCGGACCGGATCGCGCAGGCGCTGGCGCGGAGAGGGGCGAGCGCGTGATCGCACAGCTGACCGGCACGGTGGCCGCGGTCGGCGGCACCTGGGTGGTGGTGGACCTGTCCGGGTTCGGGCTGAAGGCGCTCTGCACGCCGGCCACGGCCAGCCGGGCGGCGGTCGGCGAGATCCTCACCCTGCACACCTCGCTGGTGGTGCGCGAGGACTCGCTCACCCTCTACGGGTTCGCCGAACCGGGGGAGCGGGACTGCTTCGAGCTGGTCCAGGGCGCCAGCGGGATCGGGCCCAAGATCGCCCAGGCCGTCGTGTCGGTGTTCAGCCCCGACGAGTTCCGGGCAGCGGTCAGCGCGGCCAACATCGCCGCGCTCACCCGCGTGCCCGGCATCGGCGCGAAGGGCGCGCAGCGACTCGTCCTCGAACTGAAGGACAAGGTTGCCCTGCTCGCCGGCACGAGTGCCCCCGCGGGCACAGCCGTGGTGGACGGGGGCTGGCGCGACCAGGTGCGGGCGGGCCTGGAGGGCCTGGGCTACTCCGGACGCGACGCCGAGGCGGCGTGCGAACGGGTGGCCGGCCTCGCCGAGGAGAACCCCGCCACCCCGGTGGCCGTCCTGCTGCGCGCGGCACTGCGCACGCTGGCGAAG
>JAGQUI010000061.1 GCA_020438595.1 Propionibacteriaceae bacterium
TGCCCCAGGCGCTGCTCGATCGTCCGGTGGTCGGCGAACTCGCCGGCGCGCTGACGGTCGGCCTGCTCACCTCGCTCACCGTGATGAACACCGTCGGCAAGGGCCAGGGCATCGCGCTGGACTCCCGGCTGCTCGCGCTGGCCGCCGGCGCGATCGCCCTGAAGCTGAAGGCGCCCTACATCGTCGTGGTGATCGCCGGCGCGCTCGCGTCCGCGATCGGACGCCGGCTCGGCCTGCCCTGACCGCACAAAGTGGCCAGTATCGGCCGTAGTCGGCCAATACTGGCCAGCTTGCGGTGGGTCAGCGCTGGAGCGCGTCCGCCAGCTCGGGCCCCGGGACCGCGGCCGACCGGGTGCGTCCGTCCCGCTGCCAGAGCACGACGGTCAGCACTGCGGTCAGGGCGATCGCAAGGACGGCGAGGCCGCCCGTGCCCGGCGGCGAATCCCAGTTCGCCTCGCTGAGCATCGTCGCGCCGATGTACCCGAGCAGGATGTGGAACCACCCGCTCGCGGTCGCCGCAAGGAGCACGATCCCGTACCGGAACAGCGCGGCGCCGCGCACTCCCGCGGCAGCCAGGACGACCAGGGCGAGCACCACGGACAACTCCACCCCGAACGCGAGGCCGGTGAACGCCGCCGGGAAGCCTGCGCCCGAGACCACCGCCACCTGGGCGAGGACGAGCAGCCCGGGCAGCGCCACCCCCAGTCGGCTCGCCCGGGGCAGCGTCATGGTGGGCACGAGCACCAGCCAGGCGAGCGCGAGCAGCGCCGTCGCCCCGGCTCCCAGCAGGGCCCACAGGCTCGGGCCGGTGGACAGGAGCGCTACCGGCGCCCCGTCCATGGCCGCGAGGCACGCCCCGGTGAACTCCTGATCGATCCGGTAGCCGTTGACGACGCTGCCGTTGAGGAACTGGCCCGCGCACGGCTGCCAGTAGAGAGCGACGGACGCAGCCCCAAGACCGGCCGCCCCGGCGAGCAGGCCGGCCGAGGCCAGCCACAGTTTCGACTTTCCCCTCATGCCGGGACTGTAGGCGAGCGGGTTCGCCCGGGGAAGTCCTCGGGGCGTATGAGAGTGCTCAGTCGGCGCCCGGGCCGGTCTCGGCATCGGCGACCTCGGGCCCGGGGACGTCCGCGTCCGGTTCGGGTTCGGACTCGAGTTCGGGTTCGCGGTGCCGCAGCAGCAGGACGCCGCCGAGCAGCAGCGCCAGCACCGCGACCACGTCGATGCCGAGCGTCGTCCACAGCCGTGCCTCGGCCCGGGTGTACAGCTCGGCGTCGTCGGCACCGAGCGCGGCCATCCCGAACAGGTCCACCCTGCGGTCGAGCAGCCACCAGCCCCAGTACAGCGTCATGCCGGCCATCACCAGCGCCACGCCGCGGGCCCACAGCGGACGGTGCAGCCACGCGCCGACGGCGAGCCCCAGCACGACGACGCCGGTGAGCACGATCACCACCCAGCCCAGCACGAGCATGGTGTTCACGACCGCCTCACCGTCGACGGTGTCATCGACGGTCCTCGTCAGCGCCAGGTTGGCCACCCAGACGGCGACCAGGGAGGCGCCGAGCAGCAGGCTCGAGATGGCGACGACGATCCGCAGCCACCTGCCGAACCGCACGGTCATGACCGCCATCCTGCCCAACCGGCCCGCGAAAAGCGAAACCGGCCCGGAACCGGGATCCGGGGGGAGGATCAGTCGTCGAGGAAGGCGGCGCCCAACCACGACTCGGGGATGCCGAAGCCCTCGACGAGGGCCAGGGCGTCGGGACGCAACTCCGCGCACAGCGCGTTGACCTGCGCCCCGATCGCCTTGGCCCGCCCGGTGGAGATCCGGTTGTGCTCGGTGAACCAGGCCCGGTCGTGGTTGATGCTGGACAGCGCGTAGAGCGTGCACAGCCGCTCGAGCACCGCCTTCGCGTCCGGGTCGTCGCACGCCTCGATCGCGGCGATGAACGCCTCCAGCGCCACCCGTTCCAGGTGCGCCCTGGCCACGAACAGCATGTGGTCTCCGAGCCGGTTGACCGACTCGAAGTCACGGCCGGACGCACGGCGCATCCGCCGGGCCAGCGACTCCAGCGCGTGCTGCTCGCGCTCGGTGAACAGGTAGGCGTGCCAGCCACGATCGACCAGCGTGAGTTCCTCGGGACGCCGCCGCGCGGTCGCCACCAGGCGGTCGACGACCAGGTTCGCGGCGGTGCGCTCCAGCACCGTCCCGCCGACCATCCGGGCGGTGGCCTGCACCATGCCCACCCGGTCGAGGTCGCCCCAGACCTGCTTGTAATCGGTGAGCAGGGCCTTCGTGACCAGTTGCAGGAGCACGGTGTTGTCGCCCTCGAAGGTGGCGAAGATGTCCGCGTCACCGCGCAGCTGGACGAGCCGGTTCTCGGTCATGTAGCCGGCCCCGCCGCAGGCCTCGCGGCACTCCTGGAGCGTGTCGTTGGCGAAGCGGGTGGACAGCGCCTTCAGCCCGGCCGCGCGCGTCTCCAGCTGCCGCTGCTCGCGCTCGGTGTACTCCCCGCCGCCCTGGATGTGCACCAGCGCCGCGGTCAGCTCGTTCTGCGCGAAGCCGAGCGCGTAGGCGCGGGCGATCGCGGGCAGCAGGCGCCGCTGGTGGGTCAGGTAGTCGAGCAGCAGCACGCCGTCCGGCTGCCCGGGGGCCTCGAACTGGCGCCGCCGCAGTGCGTACCGGGTGGCGATCGACAGGCCGCGGCGGGCCGCGATCCCGCCGCCAGCGGCGATGCAGACCCGGCCCCGCACCAGCGTGCCGAGCATCGTGAAGAAGCGCCGGTTGGGGTTCTCGATCGGGGACGTGTACTGCCCGGCCTCGTTCACGCCGCCGTAGCGGTCGAGCAGCATCCGGCGCGGCACCCGGACCCGGTCGAAGCGCAGCATGCCGTTGTCGACGCCGAGCAGGCCGCCCTTGCCGCCGTGGTCGGACGTGGTCACGCCGGGCAGGTCGGCCCCGTCCTCGTCGCGGATCGGCACCAGCACCGCGTGCACGCCGTGGTTCTTGCCGCGCACGAGCAGCTGGCCGAACACCACCGCCATCCGGCCGTCGCGGGCCGCGTTGCCGATGTAGGCCTTGGTCGCCCCCGGGGTCTCGGAGTGCACGACGTACTCGTCGTCCTCGGCCATGTAGGTGATCGTGGTCTCCAGCCCGGAGACGTCGGAGCCGTGGCCGAGCTCGGTCATCGCGTAGCAGCCGAGCAGCTTCATGCTCGTGATGTCGGGCAGGAAGGTGTCGTGGTGCCAGCGGGTGCCGAGATTGGTCACCGCGCCGCCGAACAGGCCGAACTGCACCCCGGACTTGATCAGCGTGGACAGGTCGCCGTGGGCGAGCAGCTCGAACGCGATCACCGCGGCGGCCGGGTCGGGCTCGTCGTCGGCGTTGGTCTGGATACCGGCCGCGCCGAAGCCGGCGTCCGACAGCTCGGTGAGCCGGTCCAGCACCCAGTCCCTGGCCTCGTCGATGGTCTGCCCGGGGTCGCGGTGCAGGCGCTCGACGGGGAAGGCGGCCCGCGCGGCGGCCCGCCGGTCGGCGAGCTGTCCGTCCAGCGCGCGGCCCAGCGCCGCGCCCAGGGCGGCTCCGGTGAGGTGCTCGCGGTCCATCGCGACGGTCATCGTTGCTCCTGTCGTTGGGGGACGGCGGCCAGCCCGGTGGCCAGCGCCGGTGTGAAGAAGGCGTCCAGGTGGGCGAGCACCTCGCTGCGCGGCGCCCGCGGTTCGGTGGCCATCCACGCGTCCGCGGCGGCCCGGATGAAGCCGACCAGCCCGTGTCCCCAGGTGGACGCGCAGGACGGGTCCTGCCCCTGCCGGACGAGGTGCTCGGCGATCGCGGCGGCGACGTGGGCCCCGATCAGCTCCGGCAGCCCGCCGTACGGGTCGACGCCCGAGTCGGGAGCGGGCGGGCTGAGCACGAACCGGTAGATCTCCGGGTCGCGCTCGACCAGGCCGAGGTAGGCGTCGGCGAGGTCGTGGGCGAGCACGGGGAGCCGGCTCGCGTCGGTGAGTTCGAGGGCCGCGCGCAGGTCGTGGTGGATGAAGTCGTGGACGTTCGCGACCACGGCCGCGTACAGCCCGCTGCGGTCGCCGAAGTGCCGGTAGATGACGGTCTTGGACGTGCCGGCCTGGGCGGCGATCTCGTCCATGCCGACGCCCGCGCCGTGCTTGCGGATCGCGCGCAGCGCATCCTCGACCAGCTCGCGGCGGCGCGCCTGGCGGTGCGCGGTCCAGCGGGTGTCGCGTCCATCAGTGGTCACACCGCCACACTACCCGGTACTTCACGTATCTGCTACCGTCAGTACCGAGTAAATCTGAAGGAGGAGCGATGCCGCTTCCACGCAACGCCGTGGTGGTCGGGGGAAACCGGACGCCGTTCGCCAAGGCCGGCGGCGCCTACGCCGCCGCCAGCAACCACGACCTGCTCACCGCAGCCCTCGACGGCCTGGTCGCCCGGTTCGGGCTGGCCGGACGCGAACTGGACGAGGTGGCCGCCGGCGCCGTGCTCAAGCACACCCGCGACTTCAACCTCACCCGCGAGGCGGTGCTCTCCTCGGCGCTCGCCCCCACCACCCCCGCGGTCGACCTGCAGCAGGCCTGCGGCACCGGCCTGGAGGCCGTGGTCTACGTCGCCAACAAGATCGCGCTCGGCCAGGCCGACGTCGGCATCGGCGGCGGTGTCGACTCCGCCTCCGACGCACCGATCGCGGTGAGCGAGGGCCTGCGCAGGGCGCTGCTCGCGGCGAACCGGGCGAAGACCCTGCCGCAGCGACTGCAGGCGCTGGCCTCGATCCGGCCGTCCCACCTGGCGCCGGTCGCGCCGCAGGTCGTGGAGCCGCGCACGGGGCTGTCGATGGGCGAGCACCAGGCCCGCACGACCGCGGCCTGGGGCATCACCCGCGAGGCGCAGGACGAGCTCGCGGCCGCCTCCCACCACAACCTCGCCGCGGCGTGGAACAGCGGCTTCTTCGACGACCTGGTCACCCCGTACCTCGGCGTGGCGAAGGACACGATCCTGCGCCCGGACACCTCGGTGGAGAAGCTGGCCGCGCTCAAGCCCGTCTTCGGCGACACCATGACGGCCGGTAACTCCACCACGCTCACCGACGGCGCCGCGGCCGTGCTGCTGGCCGAGCAGGGCTGGGCCGAGGCCAACGGCCTGCCCGCCCTGGCCCGGGTGGTGGACGCCCAGGTCGCGGCGGTCGACCACCCCGGCGGGGACGACCTGCTGCTCGCCCCCGCGCACGCGGTGGCCCGGCTGCTCGCCCGGCAGGGCATGACGCTCGGCGACTTCGAGCTGTACGAACTGCACGAGGCCTTCGCGGGCACCGTGCTGGCGACGCTGAAGGCGTGGGAGTCGGCGGAATTCTGCACCGAGCGACTCGGCCTCAGCGGCCCGCTGGGGTCGATCGACCAGTCCCGGCTGAACATCACCGGCTCCTCGCTGGCCGCCGGGCACCCGTTCGCCGCCACCGGCGCCCGGATCGTGGCCACCGCGGCCAAGCTGCTGCACGAGCGCGGCGGCCGTGCGCGCGGGCTGGTGTCGGTGTGCGCCGCCGGCGGCCAGGGGGTCGTCGCGATCCTGGAGGCGGTGTGATGGCGAGCATCCTCGAACGCGCCTTCTACTCCCGCGGCGGCCAGGCCGTGGCCGGGAAGCTCGGCCTGCCCGAGCCGCCCGTGCTGCGCCGGGGCCGGGTGCTGCCGGCCGAACCCGTGGTGCTCGCTTCGCTGGCCGGCTCGACGCTCGCCGCGGACACCCTCGCGCAGCTCGGCGTCGTCGCGACCTCCCCCCTCCCCGACGACGGCGCCGAGCTGCCCGCCTACCCGGAGCGGATCGGCGCGGTGGTCGTGGACGCCTGCGGGCTGCGCGAGATCGGCCAGCTGGAGGGCCTGCGGGCGGTGCTGCGTCCGGCGGTGCGGGCTCTGGCAGCGTCCGGACGGGTGGTGCTGCTGGCCGACGCCGACGTCGAGGGCGTCGAGGCGAACGCCGTCCGGCAGGCGCTGGACGGCATCAACCGGACAGTCGGCAAGGAGCTGCGCCGCGGCGCCACCGCCAACCTGGTCTACGTACAACCGGGGACGACGGCTGCCGACCTCGCATCCACGTTCTCGTTCCTGCTGGAGGGACGCTCCGCCTTCGTCGACGGCCAGTCCTGGACGGTGGGAGCGGCCCTTCGTGACGCCGGCTCGTCCCTCGCCGGCTCCTCAGGGACCGTGGGCCCAGAACCGGTCCCTGAGGAGGATCGCGAGGAACGAGCGATCCGTCACGAAGGGCAGCCGATGCCCCTGGCGAACCGCATCGTGGTGGTCACCGGCGCCGCCCGCGGCATCGGCGCGCAGATCGCGACCGTGGCCGCCCGGGACGGCGCGACCGTGGTGTGCGTGGACATCCCGTCCGCCGGCGAGTCACTGGCCGCGCTGGCCAACCAGTTGCACGGCACCGCGCTGCAGCTCGACATCACCGCCCCGGACGCCGGCGAGAGGATCGCCGCGCACGTGGCGTCCCGCTACGGCGCCGACGCGCGCATCCACGGCATCGTGCACAACGCCGGCATCACCCGCGACAAACTGCTCGCCAACACCGACGCGCAACGCTGGGGCCAGGTGCTCGCGGTGAACCTCGCCGCCGAGCTGCGGATCAACCCCGTGCTGCTGGACGGGCGTCCGGGCGGGCTCGCCGAGGACGGCCGGATCGTCGGCATCGCGTCCACCTCGGGCATCGCGGGGAACCGCGGCCAGGCGAACTACGCCGCATCCAAGGCGGGCGTGGTCGGGCTGGTCCGGGCCGAGGCGCCCGAGCTCGCCGGGCGCGGGATCACGGTGAACGCCGTCGCACCGGGCTTCATCGAGACCGACATGACCGCGAAGATCCCGTTCGTGCAGCGCGAGGTGTTCCGGCGCACGAACAGCCTCGGCCAGGGCGGGCAGCCCGTCGACGTGGCCGAGACCATCGGCTACTTCCTCGACCCGGCCAGCGGCGGGGTCACCGGCCAGGTCGTGCGGGTGTGCGGCCAGAACCTGGTCGGCCAGTGATGGACGCCGACGTCGAGCTGCTGCCCGCGCTCCCCCGGCTCGGCCCGCTGCTGGCCAGAGCGATGGTGCCGAGCCTCGACCGTGGCCCGGCCCGGGTGCCGTCGCGGACGGCGCTGGTCACCGGCGTCCGCCAGGACCTGGCCCGGCTCGCCGACTACGACCGGGTCTGCGGGTTCGCCCTCCGCGACCGGGTGCCGCCGACGTGGCTGCACGTGCTCACCTTCGGCCTGCACCTGCACCTGCTCTCCGGAGCGGACTCCACGATCCGGCTCGCCGGGGCAGTGCACGTGTCGAACCGGATGCGCCTGCACCGTCCCGTGACGGTGGCGGAGGCGCTGGACGTCTCGGTGCGCGTGGCCAACCTGCGTCCGCACAAGCGCGGTGCGCTGCTCGACATGGTCGGCGAGGTGCGGGTGGCCGACGAGCTGGTCTGGGACGGGGTGAGCACCTACCTCGCGTCCGGCGCGAAGGTCGATGGGGAGCCCGAGGCGGTGGCCCGCGAGGAGTTCGTGCCCGCCCCGCCGATCGCGACCTGGCGGCTGCCGGCCGACCTCGGCCGGGAGTACCGGCGGGTCTCCGAGGATCCCAACCCGATCCACACCAGCCGGGTCGCGGCGCGCGCGTTCGGCTTCACGCGTCCGATCATCCACGGCATGTGGACGCACGCCCGCCTGCTCGCCGCCCTGGACGCGCGGCTGCCGGAGGCGTACACGGTCGAGGTCGGCTTCGCCCGGCCGATCCTGCTGCCCGCGACGGTGGGCGCCTGGTGGCGCCGCGAACCGGACGGCTGGCGCGCGGCGGTGACCAGCCGGGACGGCGCGAAGCCCTACCTGGTCGCACGGGTGACTCCGGGCTGAGCCCCGGGCGCGGACGGATTCGCACTCACGTTGTGCTGGCGAGGCACTGGACGCCCACCCTGGCAGCATCCAGTGCGCAAATCCGCTCACCACTCGATGCCGCGGCGCCGGCCGACTGCTCAGCGAGCCGGATCAGTTGAGCACGCCGTAGGCGAGCGTGTAGCCGGCGGTCTCGGCGATGCCGCGCACCTGCGGGCTGACCGCGTCGTAGCGGAAGTCGAGCGGGTACTTCGAGCGGTACCGGGCGGCCTGCTCCTCGATGCTGTCCTGCACCGTGTCGGTGCGGGAGTTGTACGAGGTGCGCTGGACGCCGAACCCCGACGGCCCGAAGTCGTCGTCGCCACCGCTGCTCATCCCGGACCGGGACTCCTTGAGCAGTTCGGTGAACCGCACCTCGCGGCGCGCGTCGTCGATGCGGATCCGTGCCTCGTAGGTCAGCTTCGCGGTGGCCATGAACGCCTTCTGCTCGGCGACCACCCGGGAGAGGATCACCTCGTCGGCCTTCTGGCGCCACTCGAACTGCCAGGCCTGCGCGAGCTTGCCGAGTTCGGTGAGGATCCACTCGTGCGCGGACGAGACCGGAGCGGGCTGGCTACCGGACGCGAAGGCCGCGGGTTCCGGCGCTGCCGCGGGTGGGGGTACCGGCGTCGGGATCGGCGGGGGCGTCGGCTGCGACATCGGCTGCGGGGTCGGCTGCGACATCGGCTGCGGGGTCGGCTGCGGTGTCCATTGCGGTGTCCATTGCGGCACGGGTTGGGGCAGCGGCACCCACTGCTGGCCGTCCCAACGGTGGCCGTTCACCACCTGCCCCACCTGCGGCAGCGGCACCCACTGGCGACCGTCCCAACGGTGGCCGTTCACCACCTGCCCCACCTGCGGCAGCGGCACCCACTGGCGACCGTCCCACTGGTAGCCGTTCACCACCGTGCCGACCGGCGGCGGTTGCGGAGGCTGGCTCATGACCAGAGCGTATGCCCAAGTCGGGCCGCGGTCAGCAGTTCGGGCGAAGCCGGACCGTCCGACGTCGCCTCAGCCGTGCAGGGCGCGGGCGATCGCGTCCAGCTTCTGCTCGACCACGGTGAGCCGGCCGGCGAGTTCGCCGGTCGCCTGTGCGTCGGCGGGGGCTGCCGCGGCGGCTGCGGCCACCGCGGCCCGGCGCCGGACGAACTTCAGGTAGCCGATCCCGATCGTCACCGCCAGCGCCGCGGCGACCACGACGAAACGCCACACGCTGCGGTCGGAACTGATTGTCATGCCGACGGCGTAGACCATGGTGAACACGCCGCCGAGCAGGACACCGTTCGACAACACCCCCTGGGTCTCCGGCAGGAGCAGCGAGACCGCGAGCAGTACCGTGGCACAGACGAGCAGGATGATCCCGGTGACGAGCCGCCAGTTCGCATGGACGGCCTCGGCCGCCTCCGTCCACTCGGGTTCGGGGTAGAACGTGTTCACTCCGATGCCGACGAACGCGACCACCACCAGGCCGAGGAAGAAGGCGAAGATCACCTGGAGGGCAGTGTTGGTCCTCATACTCCTACGCTACGTCCGCCACGGCCCGACCGGACCCGGTTCGCGGCGATGAGTACCGCGGTTCCGCGACGCCGGAACGGGGACCGACATAGGCTGGAGTTGGGTCACGGACCCCGCCGGTGGCCAACGGCGACCTCCGGCGGTAGCTGCCAGGAGGAGTCATGGACACCGCCCAGTTCACGCGAATCGAGTCAGCGAAGGGATTCGTCGCAGCGCTCGACCAGTCCGGCGGGAGCACGCCGGGTGCACTGACCCGGTACGGCATCCCCCCGGAGAGCTATTCCGGGGACGCGGAGATGTTCGACCTGATCCACGCCTTCCGTACCCGGATCATGACCAGTTCGGTGTTCACCGGCGAGAAGATCCTGGCCGCGATCCTGTTCGAGCAGACCATGGACCGCGACATCGACGACGTGCCGATCCCGGACTACCTGTGGGATGCGAAGGAGATCGTCCCGTTCCTGAAGGTCGACAAGGGGCTCGCCGAGCCCGACCACGGCGTCCGGGTGATGAAGCCGATGCCCGGCCTCGACGCGATGCTGGAGCGGGGGCTGGCCCGGCACGTGTTCGGCACCAAGATGCGCTCGCTCGTGCAGGCGGGCAACCAGGCCGGCATCGACGCGGTGCTCGACCAGCAGTTCGAGGTGGGGACGCGGATCCTCGAGGCCGGGCTGATGCCGATCCTCGAGCCCGAGGTGGACATCAAGGCGCCGGACAAGCCGCTCGCCGAGGCCATGGTGACCGCCGGCATCCTGGACCGGCTGGCGACGCTGCCCGAGGGTGCCAGGGTGATGCTGAAGCTGACCATCCCGACCGAGCCGAACCTGTACGCCGACCTGATCGCCCACCCGGCCGTGCTGCGGGTGGTGGCGCTGTCCGGCGGCTACTCGCGCGAGGACGCCAACCGCATGCTCGCGGCGAACCAGGGCCTGATCGCCAGCTTCAGCCGCGCCCTCACCGAGGGCCTGAAGGTGGACATGTCGGACGCCGACTTCGACGCCGCGCTGGCCGCCTCGATCGGCTCGATCTACGCCGCCTCCACCACCTGAGGCAG
>JAGQUI010000619.1 GCA_020438595.1 Propionibacteriaceae bacterium
CGTCGAGGTAGGCCATGTTCTCGATGACGCCGATCACCTTCTGCTCCAGCATGGACGCCATCGTGCCCGCGCGCTCGGCCACCTCCGCGGACGCCTGCTGCGGCGTGGTCACCACGATCACCTCGGCGTTGGGCAGCTTCTGGCCGAGTGACAGCGCGACGTCGCCGGTGCCGGGCGGCAGGTCGACCACCAGGTAGTCGAGATCGCCCCAGTACACGTCGGCGAGGAACTGCTGCAGCGCCCGGTCGAGGATCGGCCCGCGCCAGGCGATCACCTGCTCGCGGCTCTCCTTGAGCATGCCGATCGAGATCACCCGCAGGCCCATCGTCGGCACCGGCATGATCATCCCGTCGACCGAGGTCGGCATGGCGTCCATCAGGCCGAGCATCTGCGGGATCGAGTGGCCGTAGATGTCCGCGTCCAGCACACCCACGCTCTTGCCCTTCGCGGCGAGCGCCATCGCGAGGTTCACCGTCACCGAGCTCTTGCCCACCCCGCCCTTGCCGGACGCGACCAGCAGCACCTGGGTCAGCGAGTCGGGCCTGGCGAACGGGATGTCGCGCTCCTCGCGGCCGCCACGCAGCTGCTGCTTCAGTTCGGCCCGCTGCTCCTCGGTCATCGCGCCGAGGCGCACGTTCACGCCCGTGATGCCCTCGACGGCCATCACCGCATTGGTGACGTCGGCCTCGATGGTGTTCGACAGCGGGCAGCCGGAGATCGTGAGCAGCACCGAGACCGACGCGACGCCGGCATCGTCCACGTCCACCGACTCGACCATGCCGAGTTCGGTGATCGGGCGGTGGATCTCGGGGTCGATGACCCCGGCGAGAGCGGTGTGGACGGCAGTGACCAGGTCAGACATGGGCGCAACGTTAGTCCGGCGCGCACGCGCACCCAAACCGGGGCGCAATACCGGACGGGGTGTGCGGCTCAGCCGGTCCTGGGCTTCGGGTCCTCCGGCTCGCGGCCCAGCTCCTCGAGCAGGTCACGCAGCTCGGAGCGGATGAAGTCGCGGGTGGCGACGTCGTTCATCCGCATCCGCAGGGACGCGATCTCGCGCGCGAGGAAGTCCATGTCGGCACGCGACTGGGCCGCCACCTCACGGTCGTGCTCGAGGCTGACCCGGTCGCGGGCCTCCTGCCGGTTCTGCGCCAGCAGGATCAGCGGCGCGGCGTAGGACGCCTGGGTCGAGAAGAACAGATTCAGCAGGATGAACGGGTACGGGTCCCAGTGCTGGATGAACATCACCGTGTTCGCCGTGATCCAGAGCACCACGAACACGGTCATCCACACGATGAACGTGCCCGTGCCCATGAACCGGGCCGCCGACTCGGCGAACGTGCCGAAGGCGTCGTTGGGCAGCCGCACGCGCGGCACCAGGCGGCTCCGACGGCCCGGGGTGTCGAGGCCGTCCTGCCTAGCCATCGTTCACCTCCGCCTCGAGCCGGTCCAGCTGCACGCCGCGCCAGTCGTTGGGCAGGATGTGGTCGAGCACGTCGTCCACGGTGACCGCGCCGAGCAGCCTCAGGTCGGTGTTCACCACCGGGGCGCAGACCAGGTCGTAGGTCGCGAAGTAGCGGCTCACCTGCGCGATGTTGCTCTGCGGTGTCAGCGGCGTGATGTCCGGGTCGATCAGCCCCGCGACCAGTGCGGACGGCGGCTCGCGCAGCAGCCGCTGGATGTGCACCGCGCCGAGGTAGCGCCCGGTGGGGGTGTCCAGCGGCGAGCGGCAGACGAACGCGAGGGCGGCCATCGCGGGCGTGATGTCGGGGTTGCGGACGGCGGCCAGCGCGTCGGC
>JAGQUI010000620.1 GCA_020438595.1 Propionibacteriaceae bacterium
CGAGGTGGCCCGGGCGATCGTCGGCGCCGACCCGATCACGTCCGGCGAGATCCTGCTGAACAGCAACCCGGTCACCATCCACTCCCCGGCGAGGGCCGCGGACCTCGGCATCGGCTACCTCTCCGAGGACCGCAAGCGGCTCGGCCTGATGCTGCCGCTGTCGGTGGCCCACAACATCGCGATCAGCTCGATGGGCACCAAGTTCACCTCGGGCCCGTTCGTCAGGGACCGGGCGATGCGCGAGGCGGCGGAGGCGTCCCAGAAGCTGCTCAACATCAAGACACCGAGTGTGAACCAGCTGGTCAAGTACCTCTCCGGCGGCAACCAGCAGAAGGCGATCATCGCGCGCTGGCTGGTCAAGGACTGCGACATCCTGATCTTCGACGAGCCCACCCGCGGCATCGACGTCGGGGCCAAGGAGGAGATCTACCAGCTGCTCAACAAGCTGGCCGAGCAGGGCAAGTCGATCATCATGATCTCCTCGGAACTCCCCGAGGTGCTCCGCATGTCCCACCGCATCGTGGTGATGGCCGACGGCCGCATCACCGGCATCCTCCGCGCGGACGAGGCCAACCAGGAATCGATCATGCGCCTGGCCACCCATCGCGACGACACCATCAGCACCGAGACCGAGAAAGCAGAACAGTGATGTCCTCCTCCGATACCTCCGCCCCGGAAACCACGGGCCGCTCCTGGCTCGGCGGCCTGCGCAACCAGGTGCAGCAGCTCTTCGCGTTCCTCGGGCTGATCCTGATCTTCGTCGTCTTCTCGATCGCCCAGCCGGCGGTGTTCCCGACCTACTCCAACATCACCGGCAACATCCTGTTCTCCGCCGTCGTGATCGGCCTGCTCGCCCTCGGCGCGACGATGGTCATCATCACCGGCGGCATCGACCTGTCGGTGGGCACCGGCATGACGCTGTGCGCGGTGATGTCGGCGACCTTCATGGTCACCTGGGGCCTGCCGGTCTGGCTCGGCCTGCTGCTGACCCTGTTGTTCGGCGCGCTGATCGGGTTCATCAACGGCAGCAACGTCGCCATCCTCGGACTGCCGCCGTTCATCGCCACCCTGGCCATGATGCTGATCGCGCAGGGCCTGGCCCTGGTCATCTCCAACGCCGCGCCGATCTACTTCGACGCGACCGGTGCCCACGCGGCGTTCATCTGGCTGTCCACCGGCAACCTGATCCCCCGCTTCCCGAACGCCGTGATCGTGTTCCTGCTCGCCGCGATCGTCGCCTACATCCTGTTGAACAAGACGCTGCTGGGCCGCTACGACATCTCGATCGGCTCCAACGTCGAGGCCACCGCGCTGTCCGGCATCAACACCAAGAAGTGGCTGATCATCATCTACGCGACGGCCGGCCTGTTCACCGCGCTCGGCGGCATCATGATCTCCGCCCGGCTGGGTTCGGCCCAGCCCGCCACCGGCGCCGGCTACGAACTGCAGGCGATCGCCGCGGTCGTGATCGGCGGCACCTCGCTGTCGGGCGGCAAGGGCACGATCGTCGGCACCGTGATCGGCGCCCTGATCATCGCCGTGATCAACAACGGCCTGCAGATCATGTCGGTCCGCCAGGAGTGGCAGAACGTGATCCTCGGCCTGGTCATCCTGATCGTCGTGTTCATCGACCAGCTCCGCTCGCGGCGGCTGGCGTCCTCCTAGATCCACCCCACCAACGAACTCCCGCAACACACCAACGAAGGAGAAACAATGCGGAAGATTTCAGTAGGCCTCGCCGCCCTCGGCGTCGCGGCCTCGTTGACCCTGGCGGCCTGCTCCTCCGGAACCCCGGC
>JAGQUI010000621.1 GCA_020438595.1 Propionibacteriaceae bacterium
TCGTTCCGGCGCGCCCTCGTCGTCGGCGGGGGAAGTCGGGAAGATGGGCAAGCTTGCGCACGGATTCTCTCTGGCGGGTCGCGTGACGCCGAGCCTAGGGTCAGAGCATCCTTGGAAGAGGATCTCAAGGGCCGCGACTCGGCTGAGCCAGTGGGGGGGGGTGTTGGGCGAGTCGTTCTGCTGGTTGGGCGTCGGACAGAGTTCGGGGGGACTAGTGCCGGGCGCTCAACCAGCAAAGTCATGTCCGGGCCCGTTCGCCGCCGAGCGCCTATGATCCTCAGGCATGTTCGGCACGCTGAATCCCGTCCCTGCCCTGGACCGTCCCGACCTGCTCTCCGGTGCGGTGTACACCGCCGTCCGTGAGCACGTGCCGGACGCGCAGGTCTTCGAGATCGACCCGGAGCACGCCGACACCGAGACGCTGTGCCGGGTCTACGACCTGCCCATGGACGTGATGGCCAACGCGGTGCTGGTGCTGGGCCGCCGCGGCGGCGAGGAGCGCTACGCCTGCTGCATGACGCTGGCCCACCGCCGGGTGGACGTGAACAACGTGGCCCGGCGGCGACTGGACGTGCGCAAGGCCTCGTTCGCGCCGATGGACGTCGCCGTCGAGCGCTCCGGCATGGAGTACGGCGGGATCACCCCGGTGGGCCTGCCCGCCGACTGGCAGGTGTGGGTGGACGGCGTGGTCGCCGACACCGAACTGGTCTGCATCGGCGCCGGCATCCGCGGCGCCAAGCTGCTGCTGGCCGGTGCCGACCTGCTGAAGCTGCCGACCGCCGAGCGCGTGGACGACCTCGCCCGCGACGTCGGCTGAGCGCGGGTCCCGACGGGCTCGACCCACCGCACCGGTCCCTGAGGGGCGTTCCCGAGGCTTTCCTGTACCGGTCCCTGAGGAGCGTTCCCGAGGCTTTCCTGCGCCGGTCCCTGAGGAGCGTTCCCGAGGAACGAGGGAACGCGTCACGAAGGGCGCTCGCCGGGGCTCAGGGAGCGGGAGCCGGGCCCAGGCCGATGAACGTCCGGAACGCCTCGGCGCCGGTGACGACGAGATCCGGGCCGCGGACGAGGTTCTCGGGAGTGAGCAGCCACTGCTGGCTGGCCTGCCACTCGCCGGGACGCCGGGTCTTGCGGACGATGCCGTTGGGCAGGTAGCCCACCTTGCGGCTGACCGCGTTCGAGGCCGGGTTGTCGGTGAAGGCCGCCGAGACGACCTGCTCGGCGTCCAGGTGGTCGAAGACGAACGCGCAGATCGCCTTCCGCATCGCCGTGCCGATGCCGCGGCCGTGGTACGCCTGCCCCAGCCACGAGCCGGTCTCGCCGGTGTGCATGACCAGGTAGTGGTCGCTGAAGAAGCCCTGGCAGCCGACGACCCGGCCGTCCCACTCGACCGCGAACTCCAGGTTCCAGTGCTCCCGGCGCCAGCCGGCCCGCACCCCCCAGTGGTACTGCACGTAGTTGAACGGCAGCTCGGCCGGCGGCGCGTCCGTCCACGGCACGTAGAACGGCATCGGTTCCGGGGCGTGGACGCCCGACTGCGCCAGTGTGATCAGGTCCGGCAGCACCTCGTCGGTGATCGGACGCAGCACCAGCGGCCCGGCCTCGATTCGCAGGCCGAACGGCGGGAAGGCGTCCGCCAGCGTCGTCACTGCGCCAGGCCGTAGAGCCGGTCGCCGGCGTCGCCGAGGCCCGGCACGATGTAGCCCACGTCGTTGAGGTGGTCGTCCAGCGCCGCGCAGACCAGGGTGCAGGGCACACCGATCGGATCGACCAGCTGCCGCATCCGCTCGACCCCCTCG
>JAGQUI010000622.1 GCA_020438595.1 Propionibacteriaceae bacterium
GGGTCTTGCCGATCCCCAGAACACCTACGCGCATGTCTTCCGGTCTCCTAGTGGGGTTCGACGTGACGGCCGCGGGTCCAGCGGTAGTACGTGGACAGCGTGATCGGCTCGCCCGCGAGGTGATCGGCGATGCCGCACGGGGCGGAGCCCGTGACCTCGATCTCGGTGGCGATGCCCTCGCCGGCGCCGTAGCCGAACGCCAGGACCCTGTCGCCCGCCTTCGCGGCGTCGAGTGCCAGCGCCAGGGCGACGCCGACCGACGCCGCACCCAGGTTGCCGATGTCCCCGACGAAGCTGGTGCCGTCCAGCTGCTCACCCGACACGCCCGCCTTGCCCAGCGCCTTCACGCACTGCGGGTGCGGCTGGCTCGCCGCCACCTTCGCGTAAGAGGACGTCTCGGCGCCACCGGCCTTCGCCAGCGCACCGATGGCGCCCTTCGCGGCCGCGGCGTACGCGTCGAACAGCACCTCCATGCGATACCGCGCCTCGCGCTCCGTGCCGAGGACCCACACGTCGTAGATCTCACGGTTCGTGCGGGCACTCGCCCCGAGGCGCGCGATGCCACCCTCGGGGCCGACGATGAACGCCGCCGCCCCGCCGGCCGAGAGCATGTCGCACACCCGGTCCTCGTACGCGACCTGGTGGTCGCTGACCACGACCAGCACGCTCTGCCCGGCGTCCGCGAGGGCGGCGGCCACCTGCAGGCCGTCCAGCAGCGCCCCGGGATGGCCGGTGATGTCGTACGTCGCCGCCTGCTCCAGGTCCAGGGTGCGCGCCAGCGTGACGCCCATCTTGCGCAGCCCGAACGGCGGGGTCGTGCACACGTTGATGATCGCCGTCGGCGTCGCGCCCCCTGTGAGCGCCCGCGTGGCGGCCTCGTACGCCATCGTGAGGGGGTCCTCATCGAGGGCCGGCGTCGCGAGGGCCTTCGCGCGGGGGCGACCCGGGCGCCCGAAGAACGCCTGGATCTCCCCGAGGGGCGCCCGGAACTTCGGCAGGTACGCCCCGTAGCTGTGGATGTCCGCCATGTGCGTCGCCTTACCTCTTGATGGTGATGCCGGCGGCGTCGCGGTCGAAGGTGTCGCTGGTGATGCCTTCGTCGCGCAGTTTGACCTTCTGGACGCGTTCGGTGGGGGTCTTGGGCAGTTCGGTGACGTAGCGGATGTAGCGGGGCACCATGAAGTACGGCATCTTTTCCGCCATCCAGTGGGTCAGTTCCTCCGGGGTGGGGGCGTCGGTGTCTTCGGGGATGCACACCACCATGATCTCGTCCTCGCTGGAGGCGCCCTCGCCGGCCTTGACGCCGATCACCGAGGCTTCCTTGATGCCGGGGTGGTCCATGATCTGCCGCTCGACCTCCATCGAGGACACGTTCTCGCCGCGGCGGCGGATGTAGTCCTTGACGCGGTCCATGAAGTAGAAGTACCCGTCTTTGTCCATGCGGCCCAGGTCCCCGGTGTGCAGCTTGAGGTTCCGGAAGTCCTCGGCGGTCTTTTCCGGCATGCCGTAGTAGGCGCGCATCACGATGTTCGGGATCTTCATGTCCACCACGATCTCCCCCGGGGTGTCCGGCGGCAGCGGCCGGTCCGTGCCGGGCTCCACCACCGTCACCTCATACCCGGGGTTGGCCTTGCCCATCGAGCCGGCCACCGGCGGGCGGGTCGGGTCCATGTAGGTCGCCATCCCCGTCTCGGTCAGGCCGTACCCCTCAATGAACTTCACCCCGAACCGCTCCTGGAACTCAAAGTAGATGTCCTTCGGGGCGGGCGCCGCGAACACCGTGTGCACCTTGT
>JAGQUI010000623.1 GCA_020438595.1 Propionibacteriaceae bacterium
GGCGTGGTCGTGGTCCCGGTTGCACCCTCATCGTCGGTCACGACCAGGGTCACGGTGTAGGTGCCCGCCTGGGCGTAGGTGTGGGACGCGGTCGCTCCGGTGGCGGTACCGCCGTCCCCGAACGTCCAGGCCCAGCCCGTCACGGTGCCGTCGGCGTCGGTGGAGCCGGAGCCGTCCACCTCCACCTGCAGGCCGTCGGTCCGGGTCGTGATCGCCGCGACCGGGGCGAGGTTGGTCCCGCCCGTGCCCGTGCCGGCGGCGAAGTGGGCGGCGACCTCGGTCGCACCGAGCTCGTGGGTGTAGACCGCGACCTCGTCGATCAGGCCGTTGAAGTAGCCGCTCGAGGGCTGCGAGGGCCAGCCGAGGACCGTGTCGCCGCCGATCCGCCAGTAGCCCAGGGACAGGTGCTCTGCGGTGGTCACCGACGGGTTCGTGCCGACTTCCACGCCGTCGACGTACAGCTTCAGGCCTGCGGCGGACAGCGTGCCGACCGCATGGTGCCAGGCGCCGTCGTTGTAGCTGTCCGTGCTGCTCGCCACCAGCCGCTCCTCGGTCGGTCGCGTCCCGAAGTGGATCCGGCCCGCGTCGTCCATGTAGAGCTGGCGATCGTGCTTGGAGGACGCCCGGGTGTTCCGGTTGCTCCAGCCGGCGATCCGCCCGCCCGTGGCGGTGGTGGTGTTGAACCACGCCTCCAGGCTGAACACGTCCGGCGGGCTGTGCTGCACCATCGTGGTCGACCAGCCGGCGCTCGTGCCGTCGAAGCGGGAGGAGGTGTCGGCGTCGCCCGCGATGGCGCCGGGCGCCGCCCGGGTCACGCCGGCCTGGGCGGTCGTGGGCATGAAGCCGGTCAGGTCGGCCGAGTCGGCGGTACCCGCGGCCTCACCGAGTCGCCAGTAGTGGGTGGGCTGGCTGGCGTGGACGGCCGCCACGTAGGCGCTGTCGGTGCCGGTACTGGCGACCGTCACGGGCGTCCACGGCGAGTTCGCGATGTTGCCGAAGGGGTCGGTGACGACCACGCGGTAGGAGTGGGTCGACCCCGGCTCCAGGCCCGTGTCGGTGACACCCATCGTCGCGGTGTCCCAGCGTCGGTACCGCTCGGTCGTGGTGTACACCCGGTTCGCCGCGGTCACGGTGTCCCGGTAGACCCGGTAGGTGAGGTACTCGTTGTCGTCGTCGTTGTTGGCCATCCAGTTGATCCGCACCGAACCCGCCCCGGTCGAGGTCACGTTCAGCGGGAAGGTGTCGTTGTAGAGCTTCGGGCCGGAGCGGTTCGGCGCGTTCTCCCGGGTCGTGAACCGGGAGATGCCCTGCTGCTCGACGTTGTTGATCCGGGTGAACTCACCGGCCAGCACGAGGTACTCGCTGTTCCCGGTGAGCGTCCACGGGCCCTGCTCCTGGCCGGTGTAGGTGCCCGCGTTGAAGTTCGGGTACCAGCCCAGCCACTCCGGACCCGGTTCGCCCTCGTAGTTGGTGTAGCGGCGCTGGTCCGGCTCCCAGGTCAGGGTGCGGGTGGGCTCGGCGCTCAGTGCGATGGCCCGGTAGTACGGATAGTCGCCGACCCCGCCGGCGCCCTGGCGGACGCCGTCCAGGTTCTCGCAGTAGTGGGTGTGGCCGGCGGCGTAGACGACGTCGCCGATCACCTCGACGTCGTAGGTGTCACCGTGGCAGTCGGCGATGAAGCGGGTCTCGCCGCCGTCCCAGCCGGCGGCGAAGACGCCCTCCATCGTGCCGCCGCTGGCCCCGTAGGTCCAGCCGGTTCCGTACACGTACGTGCCGTCCGTCGCGAAG
>JAGQUI010000624.1 GCA_020438595.1 Propionibacteriaceae bacterium
GAACCCCGGGGTGGACCGCTACGTCGAGGCGTGGCAGGCGCTGGTCGACCTGCAGCGCGACGGCGTGCTGCGCTCGATCGGCGTGAGCAACTTCCTGCCCGACCACCTCGACCGGATCATCGGCGAGACCGGCGTCGCCCCGGCCGTGAACCAGGTCGAACTCCACCCGTACTTCCCGCAGGAGGAACAGCGCGCCGTGGACGCCGAACGCGGCATCCTCACCGAGGCGTGGAGCCCGCTCGGCCGCGCCCAGGAGATCACGCGCGACCCGGTGCTGGCCGGCATCGCGGACGCGCACGGCCGCACCCCCGCTCAGGTGGTGCTGCGCTGGCACCTGCAGCTCGGCACCGTCCCGCTGCCGAAGGCCGCCTCGCCCGGCCGGCAGCAGGAGAACCTGTCCGTGTTCGACTTCGAACTGGACGCCGGCCAGGTGGCGGCGATCACCGGGCTCGGGCGCACCGACGGACGCCTGTTCGACGCCGACCCGGCCACCCACGAGGAGTTCTGAGGACACTTTCTGGTCATCTGGTAGCCGGGATCGGGCGTGAGCGGGGCCGACCCCTGTTCGGCGTCCCGGCGGGGGGCGAGACTGGGGATGCCGCGACCGGAGGCAGGCGCGGCAGGAGGCCGGCAATGATCGCGATCGTCGCAGCGCTGCCCGGCGAGTTGTCCGCCATCGAGGCCGCCGCGTCCGCCGAGGGGCCGCTGACCAGTCGTCGGGTGGCCGGACGCGAACTGCACACCGGCACGCTCTGCGGACGGCCCGTCGTCCTGGCGCTGTCCGGGGTGGGCAAGGTGGCGGCGGCGTCCACGGCCACACTGCTGGTCGAGCAGGCGTCCGCGGTGGTCATGGTCGGCACGGCCGGCGGGATCGGTGCGGGGGTGGAGCCCGGCGACGTGGTCGTTGCTGCCGAACTCGTCCAGCACGACCTCGACGCGCGTCCGCTCTGGGACCGCTGGGTGGTGCCCTCGCTCGGTGTCGCGCGGATCCCGGCGGACAAGGCCCTCACCGCCGCTCTCGCGGCGTCCGCGGAGGTCGTGATCGGCGAGCACGGCGCGGATCTCGCCGCGCTCGGACTCGGCACGCCGCACTGGCACCTCGGCACGGTCGCCTCCGGCGACACGTTCGTCGCCACCGCCGAGGGGTCGGCACGGCTGCGCCAGGAGCTCCCCGGCACGCTCGCGGTGGAGATGGAGGGCGCGGCGATCGCGCAGGTCTGCCGCACCGCCGCCGTCCCGTTCGCCGTGGCCAGGACGGTCTCCGACCGGGCCGACCACAGTGCCGTCGTGGACTTCCCGAAGTTCCTCGACCGGATCGCGGCGCCCTACGCGCGCGACCTCGTGGTCACCGCGCTGCCCTGGTGCCCCTGACCGGGGGGTCGGTCAGACCGTCGAGGGCTGTCCGGACGCGGGTGGATCCGCGCCCGGGTCCGGTCCGCCACGGAGTTCCGCGACGTCCTGCCGGAGCGACCGGATCTCCTCGAGCGGGGCGAGGTGCTCCCGGGACATCGCGACCAGCACGATCCAGGCCGTCAGCGCGAGGGCACCCACGGTGAAGCTCAGACCGGCGACGGTGAACAGGAACACGGCGCGTCCGGACTGATCGCTGAACTCGTCCGCGGGGCTGAGCCCGACCGTCCACAGCACCAGCGCCAGGATCGGGCCACCGAGGGCGACCCAACCGAGCGCGGTCCGGATCGTGCTCCTCACGCGCGGCTGGGACCCTCCCAGAGGTTGATCCCGGCGTCCACCGCGTGCTGGTCGATCTCGGCCAGCTCCTCGGGGGT
>JAGQUI010000625.1 GCA_020438595.1 Propionibacteriaceae bacterium
TGATGATCGTGTTCCCGGTGCCGGAGCCGATCACGCACAGGTCGAAGTGCCGCATGCCCCGATTGTGGCATGGCGTCTCGAACCGCCGGTGTACGAACGATCCGACCGAGCGCTACTGCCCCATCGGCACCACGTTGAGCACCGTGAACCCGGCGACCAGCACGACCTCGATCACGAACGGCAGCATGGCCGTGCGGGGGCTCGCGGCGCGGGCCCGCCGGCCGTAGTGCCACGTCGGCCACAGCGGGATCGCGAAGGCGACCAGCGCCAGCCCTGTGGCGATGGCCCCGGCCCACAGCGGCGGCCGCATGGAGGTGCCGACCGGGTAGCCGAGCAGGCCCACCAGCCCCTCGCCGACCACGAACGCGAGCACGAAGCAGGGAATCACGAGCAGCAGCGAGAGCCACGCCACGAGGCCGGCGTGCGCCTCGGTCCCTTCGCCACTGCCCATGCCCCAATTGTCGCGCCGGAGCCCCCCGGCGAACGTGCACGCTACGGGGAAGACGCTCACTCGACTCCGGTGAGTTCCTTGCGGAAGCGGACGTGCGTCTCGCCGTCGGCGGGCATCGCCACGGCGAAACCCATCGCGGAGTGGAACGCGATCGAGCCGGTGTTGACCGGCCCGGTGATGCAGGTGACCACGGTGCGTCCTCGGTCGCGCACCCGCCCGAAGAACTCCTCGTAGAGCTCGCGCCCCAGTCCCGTTCCCCGCAGGTCGGGCCGCACGCCGACGAAGTGGATGTACGCCTCGTCCGGCCGGGTCTGGGAGAGGAAGCCGATCAGGAACCCGGCCGGGCCGTGCTCGTCCTCGGCGACCACGCTGGTATCGGCGAAGTGCTCGAGGAACAGCGGCTGGACGAGAGTGTGCAGCGGGCGTCCCCACCACTCGTCGATCACGGCGACGATCGGCCCGTGGTCGCCCGGGACGGCCGTCCGGATCACTGCCTAGATGCCGGCGTAGGAGTGCAGGCCGGAGACGAGCAGGTTGATGCCGATGAAGTTGAACCAGAAGCTGGCCACGCCGACGATCGCGACGATCGCGGCCCGGCGCCCCTTCCAGCCGGCTGTCGCGCGGGCGTGCAGGTACACCGCGTAGATGATCCAGGTGACCAGCGACCAGGTCTCCTTCGGGTCCCAGCCCCAGAACCGGCCCCAGGCGTACTGGGCCCAGATCGCGCCGGCGGCGATGGTGAAGGTCCACAGCGGGAACGCGAACGCGTGGAACCGGTAGCTGACCCGGTCGAGCGTCTCCGCGGACGGGATCCGGGCCAGGTAGCCGCGGACCTCGCCGCGTTCCTCGGCCCGGCTGCGGAGCAGGTACAGGATGGCCGCGATCGCGCCGATGTTGAACGCGGCGCCCGCGGTGGCGGCGGCGATGATGTGGATCACGAACCAGACCGAGTGCAGCGCCGGCATCAGGTCGGAGACCGCCACGTAGAACACGGTCACCGCGAGCCCCTGCCCGATCGCGAGCAGCAGGGTGACCGGCAGGCCCAGCCAGCGCATGCCGAACTTCAGCGCCAGCACCAGGTAGACGATCACGGCGATCGCCAGCGAGGTCGTGATGAACTCGTACATGTTGCCCCAGGGGGCGCGCCCGGCAGCGACGCCGCGCAGCACCACGCCGATCACCTGGGTGACCGCGGCGACGATCGTGACCGCCAGGCCGGCCCGGCCGAGCGCCTCGGTGCGCGGGTTCGGCGCGGGGCGCCCGGACGCCGACGGGGCAGGCGGCACGGACGGCGCGCCGGCACCCACGGTGGCCAGCTCGGGCTCGGCCA
>JAGQUI010000626.1 GCA_020438595.1 Propionibacteriaceae bacterium
CGGCGCGGTGGCACCGGGAGAGGCGGGCGCAGTGGTCGGCGAGGCCGACGCGGACACCGCCGGTGAGACCGTGGCGGGCGCCGGCGCTGGCGCCGGTGCCCCGCACCCGACGAGGAGGCCGGCGGCCAGCAGCAGCACGGTCAGCGGGATCGACCTCGGCGGACGCACCCCACGACGATACCCGCCGAGGGTGGCAATTCCTTTCCTTGCCGGAGCCGGGCGCGGGACCAACAATCGGGTTCTGACCGGGACGCGGCCGCGCGGCCGTCGTCCGGTGGCAGGAGTCCGGGGTCCGACCGGCGGCCGTCACCCCTCCCGGCCTGCCCGTTCCGGACTTCCTCCGGAATCGGCAGGCCGGTGGGCCCGATCCTGCGGGGAGGTGGATTTCGAGGCGCCGGTGTGGGGAGCCGGGTCAGCCGTGGAGCAGGCGGGCCTTCTCCGGCCCGGGCAGGAACGACGCCCGGATGCTGTTGGCGGCCAGGGTGGCCACCCGATCGGCCGACAGCCCGAACTCCTGCTCCACGGCTGCCACGTTGGCGTCCAGGTAGCCGCCGAAGTAGGCCGGATCGTCGGAATTCACGCAGACGAGCAGCCCCGCGTCCAGCATGGCGGGCAGCGGGTGCGCGGCGAGGCTCGGCACCGCCTTCAGGTGCACGTTGGACAGCGGGCACACCGTCAGCGGGATCTGGTGCTCGGCCAGGTGCGCGACCAGGCGGGGGTCGCCCATCGCGTTGATGCCGTGGTCGACGCGCTCGACGCCCAGCGCGTCCAGCACCTCCCAGACGTAGGACGCATCGCCCTCCTCGCCGGCGTGGGCGACCGTGTGCAGGCCCTCGGCGCGGGCCCGGGCGAACACGCCGCCGAACGGGGCGGCGGCGAACCCGACCTCGGTGGAGCACAGCCCGACGCCGAGCAGGTCGACGCCGCTCGCGAGGGCTGCGTCGAAGGCGACCTCGGCGTCCGCGGCGGGCAGGTGGCGCAGGAAGGTCAGGATCAGCCCGGAACTCACCCCGTGGTCGGCCTCCGAGCGGGCCAGCGCGTCCGCCACACCCGCGAGCACGACGGGTGCGGGGACGCCGCGGGCGGTGTGGGCCTGCAGGTCGCAGAACACCTCCGCCCGCACCACGCCGGCTGCCGCCGCCCGGGCGAGGTAGGCGTCGGTCAGCTCGGCGAAGTCGGCCTCGGTGCGCAGCACCGCCATGTTCGCGTAGTAGAGGTCGAGGAACTCCTGCAGGCAGGAGTATGAGTAGCGTCCACGCAGGTCGTCGAGGTCGCGCCAGGGGAGTCCGACCCGGTTGCGCTCGGCGAGGTCGAAGACCCGTTCAGGCTCGAGAGTGCCCTCCAGGTGCAGGTGCAGTTCCGCGAACGGCGTCACGTTCCCTCCTTCGTCGCCGCGACCCTACCGACTTGTCAGAATCTCATGCGCCTATAGCCGCATGAGATTCTGACAACTCGGCAGGTGGGGTCAGGTGCGGCGCAGCTCGATGCCGATCTGGTCGGCGTCCAGCTGGGCGAGCGCGGCGTCCAGCATGCCGGACGGGTAGGTGCCCAGGTCGCGGATGGCCATCAACTCGTCCCGCTGGGCCGCGATCAGCTTCAGCCGGAGCGTGCGGTACTTGGCCATCTTCGCTCGGTTCACCGGGCTGTCCGGACGGAAGTCGTCGCCGGACGTGCGACGCAGCCGCTCCCGCGCCCGTTCGACCAGGTCGGCGGGGTAGCCGTCCAGCTCGCCGGACAGCCGGTCCAGGGCGGCCTCGTTCAACTCGCGTTGCAGCGCG
>JAGQUI010000627.1 GCA_020438595.1 Propionibacteriaceae bacterium
CCGCGTCGTGGTCCGCGACGGCGCCGCGCAGGTGGACCACCTCGACCGGCACCTGGCCCGGTTCGCCCGCTCGGCCGCCGCGCTCGAACTGCCTGCGCCCGACCCGGTTGCCTGGAGGGCCCTGATCGGGGAGGCTCTGGCCGCCTGGACGGGGTCCGGCGAGGCCGTGCTGAAGCTGGTGCTGACCCGTGGCCCGGAACACTCCGCGGCCGGCACCTCGGCGCTGCTCACGATCACCGGGGCGGCGGACGCGACCGCAGCCCGGCGGGGGGTGACCGGCGCCACCCTCGACCGCGGCTACGCCAGCGACGCCTTCCGCGACGCCCCGTGGCTGCTGGGCGGAGTGAAATCCCTGTCGTACGCGATCAACGTCGCGGCCAAGCGCGAGGCGGTCCGGCGCGGCGTCGACGAGATCGTGTTCACCTCCAGCGACGGCTACTTGCTCGAGGGCCCGACCACCGGGCTACTCGTGGCCGCCGACGACCAGCTCTGGACCACCCCCCTGGCCGGCACAGGCGTGCTGGAGTCGGTGACGATCGCGGTGATCCTGGACGTGGCCAGAGCCGACGGTGTGACCACCCGCGAGGCGCTGTTCCGCGCCGACGACCTGCCCGGCACCGACGGTGCCTGGCTGATCTCCGCGGTGCGTGGCGTGCTGCCGCTGGTCGAGCTGGACGGCGTCCCACTCCCCCATCACCCGGCGGTCACCGCCCGGATCGCCACCGCGGCCGGTTTCGAATAACACACCCGCGCGCGCGTCCCGACCAACGGACCGATCGCGGAATACCCCCGGGAGTACCTCGACACCTGCCCTACGGTGGAAGCATGAAGCTAGTCGTCGTCGGCGGTGTGGCCGCCGGAGCATCAGTCGCCGCCAGGGCTCGCCGCCTGGATGAATTCGCCGAGATCGTGGTGTTCGAGAAGAGCCACCACGTGTCCTTCGCCAACTGTGGACTGCCCTACCACATCGGGGAGGTGATCACCGACCGCAACCGCCTGCTCCTGCAGACGCCGGAGAGCCTGCGCGAATCGCTGGACATCGACGTCCGGATCGCCACCGAGGTGGTCTCGATTGATCGGGAGGCGAAGACCGTCACCGTCCGTGAGCTCGACGAGGGGCGCGAGTACACCGAGAGCTACGACAAGCTCGCGCTGTGCATGGGCGCCCGCGCGGTGCGTCCGCCGCTGCCGGGGCTCGACCTGCCCGGCATCCACGTGCTGCGCCGGATCAGCGACATGGACCAGATCAAGACCATCGTCGACGCGGCCGCGAGCAAGACGAAGAGCGGCAAGGCCACCGGGCTGCGCGCCGTCGTCGTCGGGGCCGGCTACATCGGCCTGGAGATGGCCGAGAACCTGGTCCACCGCGGCGCGAAGGTGGACGTGGTGGAGCTCGCCGACCAGATCCTGCCGCCGCTGGACCGGGAGATGTCCATCCCGGTCGAGCACCACATCGCGTCCCGCGGCGTCAACCTGCACCTGTCCACCGCCGTCGCGGCGTTCGCCGTCGACCCGGCCGGCGGGCTGAAGGTCGAGCTGAACAACAACACCGTCCTCGGTGCCGACCTGGTGATCCTGTCCACCGGCGTCCGGCCGCGCAACGACCTCGCCAAGGCGATCGGGCTCGAGCTCGGCGAACGCGGCGGGATCACCGTCGACACCCACATGCGCACCTCCGACCCGGACATCTACGCGGCCGGTGATGTCGTGGAGACCCCGCACACCGTCCTGCCCGGCGCGCAGCTCGCCCCGCTGGCCGGGCCGGCCAACC
>JAGQUI010000628.1 GCA_020438595.1 Propionibacteriaceae bacterium
GCGGCCGAGCGTGGTGAACGCGTCCACGAGGTAGTCGATCTCGTCGTCGCTCAGCGCCAGGCCGAAGGTGGTGTTGGCTTCGGTGATGGCGACCCGGCCGCGCGCGAGCACGTCGACGTGGGCCATCGGCTCGGCGTCCCGCTCGTCGAACAGGGCGGCGGACGCCTCCACGTCGGCGAACGCGGACTCGGTCATCCGGTCGTGCAGCAGGTCCGCGCAGGCGTCCCGCCCGTCGGTGGTCAGCGGTGCGCCGGAGGCGATCGTGTACTCGGTGACCCGCTCGACCCGACGGATCGGCACCCCGCAGCTGTGCGCGATGTCGGTGGCCTTGGACGCCCAGGGCGACAGCGTGCCGAGCCGGGGCGCCACCACGACGACGGCCGTGTGGGCGCCGGACGCGAGCGGCCCGGCGGCGGGACCGTAGGTGAGCAGCTGGCCGACCGTGTCGGTGGTGTCCGCGTCCAGTCCTGCGTCCGAGGCGACCCAGTGCACGAAGCGGGCGCTCACGTCACTCACGCCCGGCGCGACCGCCTGCAGCCGTCGGACGAGCGCGGCGGCGCGGAAGGCCGACAGCGCGTTCCCGCCCCCGAAGCTGGTCAGGACGTGCGCGTGCGAGGCGGGCATGGGACCTCCGGGTCTACTGGACGGGCGGCGGTGAACAGGCTAGCCGCCCGCCACTGTTCCGCCGCCGCCGTCCCGAGCCCGACCGGCGGGCGGATCTGCACTGTGGATGCGTCAATTCGCTCTTCGGGCGGCAGGTGAGGGCATCCACAGTGCAAATCCTCCCGGCGACTCGCGCAATGCACCCGACCCGGACCGAGTGGTTCCTCACTCGGTCCACCCGGGGCGCGGCGGGTGGTTTACGCTGGCGCCGTGCTCGACGCCCCGTTCCACACCGGCAAGGTCCGCCAGCTGTACCGCTGGACGGACGACCGCATCCTGATGGTCGCCACGGACGCCATCTCCGCCTACGACCACGTGCTCGCGACGCCGATCCCGGACAAGGGCGCCGTCCTCACCCAGCTGTCGCTGTGGTGGTTCGACCAGCTCGCCGACCTGATCCCCAACCACGTGGTCTCCACCGAGGTGCCGGACGAGGTCGCCGGCCGGGCGATCATCGTCGAGCAGCTGGCCATGGTGCCGGTCGAGTGCGTGGCCCGCGGCTACCTCACCGGGTCCGGCTGGGTCGAGTACCAGGAGTCCCGCTCGGTGTGCGGCGTCGACCTGCCGGACGGACTGGTGGACGGCTCGATCCTGCCCGAGCCGATCTTCACCCCTGCGATCAAGGCGCCGATGGGCGAGCACGACGAGAACGTCGACTTCGCCGCGATCGTCGAACTGCACGGCGAGGCGCTCGCCACCCGGCTGAGAGACGCCACCCTGGCGATCTACTCCCGCGCCGCCGGCCTCGCCGCCGAGCGGGGGATCATCCTCGCCGACACCAAGTTCGAGTTCGGGCTGCGCGCCGACGGCACCCTCGTCCTCGCCGACGAGGTGCTGACGCCCGACTCGTCCCGGTTCTGGGACGCCGCCGCGTGGCGGCCCGGCAAGAGCCTGCCCAGCTTCGACAAGCAGTACGTCCGCGACTGGTTGGCCCACGACTCCGGCTGGGACAGGGCGTCCGACACGCCGCCCCCGCCGCTCCCGGCCGCCGTCGTCGCCGCCACCCGCGCGCGCTACCTGGAGGCCTTCCGCCGGCTCACCGGCCGCGACTTCGCCTGACGCGGAATGAGAACCGTCCCCATTCCCCGCCGACGGGAAATGGGGACGG
>JAGQUI010000062.1 GCA_020438595.1 Propionibacteriaceae bacterium
TCGTCACACTCGCCGGCGAACACCAGCGGCGGACGGCGGCGCAGTTCGGCCAGCACCCGGGCGACCTCCCCCGCGTCCGGATAGGCCGGCTGCTGGGCGGCGCCCATCCGGTGCAGTTCGGCCAGCGACGGGATCGGTTCCAACACGGCGGTCAGGATAGCCCGCCCGCGGGCAGCGCGGGCGGTTCGGCCCCGTTGCCGGGACGCGGCAGCACGCGGGCGTCGGCCTCGGCCGCCGACAGCGACCCGCTCTTCACCGAGGTGCCGTACGCGTCGACGTAGGTCTGGCCGGAGAGGTCCTGGATCGCGCCCATCACCTGGTCGGTGACCCAGCGCAGCCCGTTGTGGTCGTCGTGGAACGCGGCGTAGGCGGTGAAGTCGAGCGGTTCGCCGATCACGAACCGGGGCCGGCGCACCCACGGGATGCCGATCCGGTTGCGCACGGTCTGGGTGCCGATCGCCGCCACCGGGATCACCGGGACGCCGGCGGTCAGCGCCAGCCGGGCCACGCCGGTGCGTCCCTTGTAGAGCCGGCCGTCCGGGGACCGGGTGCCCTCGGGGTAGATCCCGACCAGGCCGCCGTCGCGCAGCGCCTGCACGGCCGGCGCGAGCCCGTCCAGGCTGGCCCGGCCGCCGGAGCGGTCCAGGGGCACCATGCCGACCGCCTTGAGGAACCAGGCGACGATCTTCGAGCCGAACCCGCGCTTGCCGGCGAACAACTCGGCCTTGGCGGGGAAGATCACCGGACGCGTGATCATCGCGGGCAGGATGAACGTCTCACCGGCCGCGAGGTGGTTGCTGGCGAGCAGCGCACCACCCGTTTCCGGGATGTTCTGCGCGCCCTCGACCCGCGCCTTGAACCCGAACCGGGACAGGGGACGGAACAGCCCGTTCTTGAAGACCTCGTACCACACGCGAACAGCCTACGATGAGCGCATGCGTGCGACGACCGGCTCCGCCGTGGTGAACGAGTTCGCCCAGCCGTTCCACACCGAGGGCGGCCGGGTCGGGGTGCTGTTCTGCCACGGCTTCACCGGCTCGCCGTGGTCACTGCGCGAGTGGGCGAAGGTGACCGCGGACGCGGGCTACCGGGTCTCGCTGCCCCGCCTGCCCGGGCACGGCACCAGCTGGCAGGAACTGAACGTGACCGGCTGGCGCGACTGGTACGCGGCCGTCGAGCGCGAGTTCCTGGAACTGCGAGCGACCACCGACGTGGTGTTCGTGACCGGCCTGAGCATGGGCGCGGCACTGGCGCTGCGGCTCGCCGAGAAGTACCCCGACGAGATCGCCGGGCTGGCGCTGGTGAACCCCGCGGTCCTCGGCTTCCCCAAGATGCTCGCGATCCCCCTGCTGAGCACCGTGAAGGCGTCCGCGAAGTCGATCGGTTCCGACATCGCCGACCCGGGCGTGGACGAGATCGCCTACGACCGGACGCCGCTGAAGGCCGCGCACTCGATGATGAAGATGTGGGTGGACGTCCGGGCGTGCCTCGACCTGGTCGCCTGCCCGCTGCTGGTGTTCCGCTCGGCGACGGACCACGTGGTGCCGGCCGCGTCCACGGCGTTCGTGCTCAGCCACGTCTCCAGCGACGACATCGAGGAGCGGATCCTCGAGCGCAGCTACCACGTGGCCACCATGGACTACGACAAGGAGCGGATCTTCCGCGAGTCCCTGGAGTTCTTCGCCCGCCACTCCGGCTGAGCGTCGCTCAGCCGGCCCGGCGGGCCAGCTCCGCGACGTACCAGCCGGTAACCTCGCGCAACTCCTGCGCGGTGACCGAGGACGCGTCGTGGACCGCCCGGTCGAGCAGGTCGCCGGCCCGGGACCCGAGGTGGGCCCGCACCTGGTCCACGGCGAGCTGGGCCAGGGCGTAGTCGGTGAGGGTCTCGGGGCGCTCCGGCAGCGCGTCGGGGACGCCGTTCGTGGCGAGGTACTCGGCGACCAGCTTCCGGTTGCGGGACGCGGTCGCCGCGTCCGCCCGGGCCGTGACCGATTCGGCCAGTCCCTCCACGGCCCAGGCGAGGGATTCCCCTGCAGCCACGCACGCCGAGTCCGTGGCGACGTGGACGGCCTCGTGGACCAGGGTGCTGTCCAGCCACCCGGCGTCCAGCCCGAGCGCTTCGGGACTGACCACGATCCGGGGCGTACCGCCCTCGCAGATCGTGATGGCCGAGGCGCTGGACGCCTCTGACCCGGTGACGACCAGGAAGTCGGCGTCGCTGCCCGGCACCTCCACCACGAGCCCGCCGGCCCAGTCGTCGGCGCCGGGCACTCCGACGTGGTCGACGCGGGCCGCGGCGTGGTCCAGCCGGGTCGCCCACGTGGAGCGCGCCGCTTCGTCGAGGTCCGCCGAGAGCAGTGTCCCGGACGACGCGGGGGTGACTGTGGTGGGATCGAGGGCCCACAGCGGCGTGCCCGGCGTCCGCGCAACCCCGGAGATCACGGGGTCGTCGTCGCCCGACGCCTGGTAGGTGATGGCCTGCGTCGCGGCCCGGCGATCGCCGGGGAACGTCGTGGTGACCGTGAACTGCGAGGCCCCGGTCTGGGCCAGTTCGCCGTCGCCCGCCGCCAGTGCCGCGTACCAGGACGTCCCGCGGGACTGGCCCTCCGCGTCGTCGGGGAAGAACGCGAGGAAGGCCTCCAGCAAGTGCCCGGAGAGCGCCGCGTCGACGCGGGCACCGAGTGGTTCGGTGGGAGTGGTGGTCGCACCGGGCGAAGTGCAGCCCGCGAGCAGGACTGCGGACAGCAGGAGGGCTGCGGCCCTCAGCCGACGATCCGGCGGGCGCCGGCCCACGGCGCGGGGTAGGACGCCAGGCTCTGGATCACCAGGTCAGCGCTGGGGTTGCGGGCGTGCACGATCTTGCCGTTGCCGATGTACATGCCGACGTGGTGGATCGGGTGGTACCAGAAGATCAGGTCACCGGGCTTCAGCTCGCTGCGCGACACCGGACGGCCGAGCCGGGACTGCGCCGTCGAGGAGTGCGGCAGGCTGATCCCGACCGAGCGGTAGGCGGCGAGCATCAGGCCGGAGCAGTCGAAGCCGTTCGGGCCGGAGGCGCCCCACACGTACTGGCCGTGCGGCACCTTGGACACGGCGTACTTGATCGCGCCGAGCACCTTGGCGTTCGCGGTGACGCCGTCGAGGTCGTTCAGGCTCCAGCCGGTGCTGCCGCCCTGGGCCTGGTTGAGCTCCTCCTGCTGCTGCGCGGTGAGCTGCAGGATCAGGGCCTGGGTCTGGTCGACCTTGTCCTGGAGTTCCTTCTTCGTCGCAGCGAGCGCCTGCTCCTGGTCGGCCAGCGCGGCGGACTCGGCGCTCTGGCTGCGCTGCATGTCGGTCAGGTTGGCCTGCTCGGCCTGGTGCTCGGCGAGGACCGCGTTCATGTCCTGGTCGACCTTGTCCGCGGTGGACAGCCGGTCGAGCATCGTGTTCGGGTCGCCGCTGGTGAAGATCTGTACGGTCGGGTCGACCTCGCGGTTGCGGAACTGGATCAGCGCGATCGCACGCACCTGGTCGCCGAGCTCGTCGACCTTGGCCTGCTGGGTGGCGATGTCTGCCTCGAGCACCCTCAGCCGCTGCTTGCTCTCGTCGAGCAGTTGCGCGGCCTGGTCGTACTGCTCCCCGAGTTCGCTCGCCTGCTCCTCCAGCGCCTGCACCTTCTCCTTGGCGTCGGCCAGCTTGGCTGCGGTGGTCGAGGTGGGCGACGGGGACGGGGTCGGCGACGGCGGGGTCGCCTCGGCGGGGGTGGCGATCTGGCCGCCGAAGAGGATCAGGGTGGCCGTCACCACGGCGATCGCGTTGCGCGCGCCCTGCCGTGCCCCCATGTGTCACCCTCCCGCTGAAACAAAACTGAGAAAATCCTAAGGGAGGGGGCTCAGGAAGGCAACTCGTGTCCACCAAATGGGTGACTGATCCTTCCGGGGCCGCGGCTCCCCCGCAGGGCGACCACTGTAGGAGCCCCGGACAAGTCGCACCGACCCGGCCCGTGAGGTCGGAGGTCGATCAGCCGGTGCCTGATACCTCCCTCCCCGAGTGGGACTCCGCGCGCACCAGGCGCAGCGGGGGCAGCAGGCCGGAATCCGCCATCGCGCGCAGTGCGGCCTGCTCGTCGTCGTCGAGCACCAACGCGTCCGGCACCGGCCCCAGCAGCACCGACACCACACAGTCGGCGCAGGCCGGGCCGCGCGCCCGGCAGGTGCCGCAATCGACATGTAGTACGTCCATGCCCATATCGTGACGCCCGCCTCTGACAGTTCCCGGCCCGGACCGCTCTCGCCTAGCCTTGGCGGGTGTTCCGGCGGATCCTGGCCCCCGTTGCGGCCCTGGTGCTGCTGGCCGGCTGCACTGCCGCGGCGCCGCAGCCCGAGCCCGCCTGGCAGCAGGTGGACCTGCCCACCGGGGTACGTCCGGCATCGCTGGCGGCGACGGGGACGGAGCTGCTGGTCGGCGGAGTGACCCCTACGGAGCCCGGGCCCCGGCTGCTCCGGGTGCAGGCGGGTGCGGTGACCGGCGAGGTGGAGCCGGTCACATCGGACCCCTACGCGCAGGTGGCCGACCTGGTCGACGTGACCGCAGCGGGCGACGACGTGTACGCGATCGGGAGGGCGATCGGCGGGGCCCACGCGAACCCGCGGCTGAGCGTCTGGGACGGATCGCTGGCCTCGGACCGGCTGGTCAGCCGCCCTCAGGAATTCTTCACTTTCGGCGGTCACGACGCCGGCCCGCTGCTCGGCACCGTGGTCGTGGACGGCGAGCCGGTCATCGTCGGCAGCCGCACCACCGCCACGGGGTCGCGCGGAGTGCTCTGGACGCGGACGGGCACCACCTGGACGCAGCAGGACCGCGACGTGGCGGCCCTCGCGTCCTCGCCCGACCGGGAACTCGGCTTCAGCGGGGTGGACACGCTCGGACCACTCGTGGTCATCGCGGGCGACGAACTCGGCCTGGCCGGCGGGCTGACGCAGTCCCCGACCGCCTTCGCCGGCACGGTGACCGGCGAGTGGCAGTCGGTGCACCTGCCCGTCCCCGACCTGCCCGCGGTCGGCGGCCAGCTGTCGAGGGCGACCGGCGTGGCCTGTCCCGCCACCGGGGAGACCTGCTGGTTCACCGGCTGGGCGCGCGGGCACGCGCTGGCCTGGCCGGTCACCATCGCCGCGGACGGCACGCTGGCGGCGGGCACGCCGGCCGCTCTGCCCGGCGATCCGCCGTCCGACACCGACGCGAGCGCACGCGTGACCCTCGCGGACGGGCACCCGGCCGTCCTCACCAACGCCGCGAGCCCCACCCTGCAGTACGGCTGCCCGGACGGCTGGCGCACCCTTCCCGCCCCGCCGGGCGTCGCGGTCGCGCTCACCGCCGCGGGGGACGCCCTCTACGCCGTCGCGGGGGATGCCCTGTGGCGGCTGCCCACCCCGTCCTGCTGACCCCCTCTGCCGAGTTGTCAGAGTTTCCGCGCGCCATGGCGACCTGAGGTTCTGACAACTCGGCGGGGTGGAGTCGCGAGGAATGTCAGAGGGCCGGTCTAGCGTCCGGGGTGTGACCAGTACAGCCCTCGCCCAGCCGAGCTTCGCCGACCTCGGCCGGCCCCTGTCGCAGGTCACGTTCTGCGTGGTCGACCTGGAGACCACGGGCAGCACCGGCGAGGACACGATCACCGAGTTCGGGGCGGTGAAGGTGTCCGGCGGCGAGGTGCTCGGCGAGTTCCAGACCCTCGTCAACCCGAACACCCACATCCCTGCGCTGGTCGCGGTGCTCACCGGCATCACCGACGCCATGGTCGCCGGGGCACCGGGGCTGGCCGAGGTGCTGCCGTCGTTCCTGGAATTCTCCGCCGGGTGCGTGCTGGTGGCGCACAACGCCGGCTTCGACACCGGCTTCCTCAAACGCGCGTGCGCCGCGCACGGCTACCCGTGGCCCGGCCCAGAGGTGCTCGACACGGTGGGGCTCGCCCGGCAGGTGCTGCTGCGCGACGAGGTGCCGAACGTGAAGCTGGCCACGCTCGCGGCCCACTTCCGCGCGTCCACCCAGCCGAACCACCGGGCCCTGTCCGACGCCCGCGCCACCGTCGACGTGCTGCACGGGCTGCTGGAACGGGTGGGCAACCTCGGCTGCGACACGCTGGAGGACCTGCTGGAGTTCACCCGGAAGGTGTCCCCCGAGCGGCGGGCGAAGCGCGGTCTCGCGAAGGGCGTGCCGAACGCGCCCGGGGTGTACCAGTTCGTCGCCGACCTGGCCGGCCCGGACGGACGCCCGCTGCGCCAGGTGCTCTACGTCGGGAAGAGCCGCAACCTGCGCCGCCGGGTGGCCAGCTACTTCACCGCGGCCGAGACCCGTCCGCGGATCGACGAGATGGTCCGGATCGCGACGAACGTCGAGACCACGGTCTGCCGCACCCCGCTCGAGGCCGACGTGCTGGAGCTGCGGCTGATCGCGGCCCACTCCCCCCGCTACAACCGGCGCTCCAAGTTCCCCGAGCGGCAGGTCTGGCTGAAGCTCACCCGCGAGCCGTTCCCGCGGCTGTCGATCGTGAAGGCCGTCGCTGAGGACGAAGCCCTCTACTTCGGCCCGTTCCGGCGCCGGGCCGCGGCCGAGCAGGCGATGCTCGCCCTCTACGACGCGTTCCCGATCCGTCAGTGCACCGCCCGGCTGTCCCCGCGCAGGCCCACCAGCGCGTGTGCCCTGGCCGGGATGGGCCGCTGCTGCGCCCCCTGCGAACTGGCGGTCACCCCGGAGCAGTACGCCGAACTCACCGATCGCGTGCGGGGCTGCCTGACCAGCGACGTCGCACCGCTCGTCCGGGGCGTGGAACCGCGGCTGCGGCGGCTCGTCCGGGCAGAGCGGTTCGAGGACGCCGCCGTCCTCACCGGCCGGCTGGAGGGGTTCAGCAGGGCCGCGCTCCGGCACCACCGGCTGGCCAGCCTCGCGGGCTGCCCGCAGATCGTGGCCGCGTACCGAACCGATCCCGGCTGGGAGATCCACGTGATCCGTTACGGGCGCCTCGCCGCGGCGGCGCTCGCCCGCGCCGGGGAGGTGCCGCAGCAGGTCGCGCGGGACGCGGTGGCGGTCGCGGAATGGGTGGCCCCGCCACCCGGGCCCGCTCCCGCGGCGATCGTGGAGGAGACCGAGCGGATCGCCGACTGGCTGGAGCGCCCCGGTGTGCGGCTGATCGAGATCGAGGGCGACTGGAGCTGGCCGCTGCGGATCGGCCCGGCGGCGTCGGTGCAGATTAGGATCGGCGCATGATCACCGCGATTGTGTTCGTCCAGGCCGACGTTGCCCGCATCCCCGAGGTCGCCCAGGCGATCGCCGACCTGGACGGGGTCTCGGAGGTGTACTCGGTGACCGGCCAGGTCGACCTGATCGCGATGGTTCGCGTCCGGACGATCGACCAGGTCGCCACCACGGTGGCCGACCAGGTCAACAAGGTGCCGGGCGTGGAGGGCACGGAGACGCACATCGCGTTCCGCGCCTACTCCACCCACGACCTCGAGGCCGCGTTCTCGATCGGCGACTGAGGTCGTACCAACCCTCAGTCGGTGATCTCCACCGACTCGATCACGACGGGCTCGGCGGGACGGTCCATGCGACCGGTGCGCACCGCCGCGATCTCGTCGACGACCCGCTTCGACGCCTCGTCGGTGACCTCGCCGAAGATCGTGTGCTTGCGGTTCAGCCACGGGGTGGCGTCCACGGTGATGAAGAACTGGGAGCCGTTGGTGCCGGGCCCGGCGTTGGCCATGGCCAGCAGGTAGGGCTTGCTGAACACCAGTTCGGGGTGGATCTCGTCGGCGAAGGTGTAGCCGGGACCGCCCGTCCCGGTGCCCAGTGGGCAGCCACCCTGGATCATGAAGCCGGGGATGACCCGGTGGAAGGTCAGCCCGTCGTAGAAGTTGCCCGTGGTCGTCGCGCCGGTCTGCGCGTCCTTGTACTCCTTGGTGCCGTTGGCGAGGCCGACGAAGTTCGCCACCGTCTTCGGGGCGTGGTCCGCGAAGAGGTCGATCATGACGTCGCCATGGTTGGTGTGCAGGGTTGCCTTGGACATCCGGGTCCTTTCTGGTGACTTGCCGAACTCTGCGCAGGCTATAGCGTCCCCGCGCAGGAACAAGTCGAGTGAGCGTCAGCCCATACTGGCAGATCCCTGTGTTTCGCGGCTTCGCTACGGGTACGGTGGTGCTATTCGAGCATCCTGGAGGCACAGTGAAGACCAAGAAGTTGCTCAACGCGGTTGAGGAAGGTAGCCAGACCGCCGCCGAGTACCTCACTCCCTATGTCGAGCAGGCCCTGCGCGAGGGCGGGCAGCTCGCCGACGAGGCCTACTCCCGGGTGCGGCCCGTGATCAAGGACGCGGGTATTCGCGGGGCCCGGTTCGCCTCCGACACCTTCGAGAAGGTGCACCCGGTGCTGGACGACGCGCTGGACCGCGTCTCCCCCGCCGTCGACGCCACCGTGAAGGCCGTCAAGCCGGCCATCGACGACGTCCTGTACGGGATCCCGCCGGTCATGGACTCCGCCCGCGAGAAGGTGCAGTCCGAGTACCTGCCCTGGCTCGCCGAAACCCTCCGCGACCTGGCCGCGCAGCCCCTGGCCAAGGAACTCAAGGTCGCCGTGGCCTCCGCGGCGCTGGCGAAGGAGCTCGACAAGGCGTCCGCCCCGAAGCGCTCGGGCTGGAAGACCTTCGGCAAGATCGTGCTCGCCGGCGCCGTGCTCGGCGGTGTGGCGCTCGCGATCAAGAAGCTGCTCGCCGACCCGTCCACCGGGTGGGAGACGCACACCCCGAAGACGGCCTACGTGGCCGACCCGGTCGCCGATGTCGTGGACGACGTGAAGGCGAAGGCCACGAAGGTGGCCGACAAGGCGGCCGAGACCGCCGCCGAGGTCAAGGACAGGGTCACCGAGGCCGCTGCCGACGCCAAGGACAAGGTCACCGAGGCCGCCGCCGAGGCGAAGGACCAGGCCGCCGACGTCGCCAAGGACGCGTCGGAGAAGGTCGCCGACGTCGCCAAGGACGCGTCGAAGAAGGTCGCCGACGCCAAGGACGACATCGAGGACGAGCTCGACAAGCTGGCCGACGAGGCCGAGGGGGGCGAGGACTCCCCTTTAGCAGGTAACCCCTACGGCGACGGCTCCTATGTGGGCGACGAGCCGCCGGAGGGGTTCAACATCAAGGGCAACGACCGGTCGATGAAGTACCACGTCCCCGGCAGTGCGGCGTACGAGCGCACCATCGCCGAGGTCTGGTTCAACAGCGAGGAGGCCGCCCAGGAGGCCGGCTTCGTCCGCGCCCAGCGCTGACCCGCCTGAAAAGACACTGAGAATCCGCGGGGCCGACTCACAACGGCCCCGCGGATTCTGCTTTCCCCGGTGTGTACGACACCGACCAGTACTGGGTGCAGGCCGCACCCTTCCGGGCCCTCGTCGCCCGGCTCCTCGACCTCACCGACCTGCCGTGGCCGCTCGTCGCGCGCCACGCGGGCGTGCCGCCGGCCGTGATGCACCGGCTGCTCCACGGACGCGACGGGCACGCCCGCGGACGCATCCCGAGCGACTGCGCCCGCCGGCTCCTGGCGGTCGACGAGGCGCAGCTCGTCCGGCTGGCGCGCGACCGGTACCGGTAGTGGTTCGTCCCTCGTCGCCGTCGCGTCTCCCGTAGGCTTCGGCGCGTGCCCACAACGGTGTTCGCCTGCCTGCTGGCGATCGCGCTCGCGAGCGGCGTGGCGCTCCTGACCCCGGTGCTGCTGCGCTGGCTGCCCGTCCCTGCCGACGAGGAGGACGTCGCCCCGTTCAGCGAACTCGACTCCCCACGCTTCCGCTGGGCCGTCTTCGGCACCGCTGCCGTCGCCGGCTGCCTCGCGCTCGGGCTGACCGAACCGGCCTTCTGGGCGGCCTGGGCCCCGTACGCCTCGCTGGGCGCACTGCTGGCCCTGATCGACCTGCGCACCACCTTCCTGCCGACCCGGCTGGTCTACCTGGTGCTGGGGCTGGCGTTCGCCGGGGCCGTGCTCGCCGCCTGGCTGGTGGGTGACTGGGGCCCGTTGCTGTGGGCCGCGATCGGCGGTCTGGCTGCCGCGGCGCTGTTCTGGGTGGTCTGGCGGGTCAGCGGGGACCGCCTGGGCTACGGCGACATCCGGCTCGCCGGCCTGATCGGGGTCGTCGCCGGCTCCGGCGGTGGCATCCCCGTGGTCTGGTCGTTCCTGCTGGGCAGTGTCGCCGGGGCGATCTGGGGAATCGCTTCCAGCCTGCGCCGCGGGGCCGACGGGCCGTTCCCCTACGGCCCGCCGCTGATGCTCGGACCGCTGCTGGCGCTGATGCTGCAGCCGCTGGTCGCCCGCTGACCCGGACCGAGTTGGGGACGGTTCCTTACTCGGTCCATCCCCGCGGGGGGACGGAGTACGGATCCGTCACCAACTCGGTCTGTGAGCGAATCAGGCAGGCTTCGCGGCCTGGGTGGCGCGCACCCAC
>JAGQUI010000629.1 GCA_020438595.1 Propionibacteriaceae bacterium
AACCTGTTCAAGCTGCTCACCCCGGAGAAGGACGGCGCGGTCACCCTCGACCTCGACGACGTGGTGCTCCGCGGCATGACCGTGCAGTCCGACGGCGAGTCAATGTGGCCACCGCCACCGGTGCAGGTCTCGGCCGCCCCGTCCGCGGCGGTCGCGACCGTCCCCGTCGAGGACCCCGCGGTGGTCGCCGCGCGTGAGGCGGCCCTGGCGAAGACCCGGACGCAGCGCCGGATCGCGTCCTCCGCGGTCGCCGCGGCGCTGGTCGTCCTGGCCGTGACGTTCTCGCCGGCGAGCTTCGTCGGAGCGTTCACCGTGTTCGCCCTCGCGGTCGTGGTCGGGTTCTACGTGATCAGCGGTGTCTCGCACTCGCTGCACACCCCGCTGATGGCCCAGACCAACGCCATCTCCGGCATCATCCTGGTCGGTGCCCTGTTGCAGTTGGGCTCGACCAACATCGCGGTGCTGGTGATGTCGTTCATCGCCGCGGCGATCGCCTCGATCAACATCTTCGGTGGGTTCCTGGTCTCGTACCGGATGCTCGGCATGTTCAAGAAGGAGGCGTGAGCATGCTGCTCCAGTTCATCCAGGGCCTGTACATCGTCGCGGGCGTCCTGTTCATCCTGTCGCTGGCCGGGCTGTCGAAACAGACCACGGCCCGGATGGGCAACATCGCCGGCATGATCGGCATGGGGCTCGCCCTCGCCGCCACCATCACCCACTCCCTGGTCATGTCGGCCGAGGGCCAGGCGGACGGTTCGCGGCTGTCCGTCCCGATCACGCTCGCCCTGATCGTCGCGGTGCTGCTGATCGGTGCCGTGATCGGCACCCCGATCGCCCGCAAGGTCGAGATGACCCAGATGCCCGAGCTGATCGCGGCCTTCCACTCCTTCGTGGGCATGGCCGCCGTGCTGGTCGGGTTCAACTCCTTCGCGGTCCCGCCGACCGGCGACGAGGCCGGCGGGGCTGTGCACCTGGTCGAGGTGGCGCTCGGCGTCCTGATCGGCGCCTACACGTTCACCGGCTCGGTCGTCGCGTACCTGAAGCTGTCGGCGAAGATGAGCTCCAAGCCGCTCACGCTGCCGGGACGCAACCTGCTCAACATCGGGGCGTTCGCCCTGTTCTTCGCGCTGATGATCTGGTTCGTCGTGGTCGCGGAGCACGACCCGGTGCTCGGCTGGATCCTGATCGTCGCGATCGCGGTGATCGGGTTCGCACTCGGCTTCCACATGGTGGCGGCGATCGGCGGCGGCGACATGCCCGTCGTGGTGTCGATGCTCAACTCGTACTCGGGCTGGGCCGCGGCGGCTGCGGGCTTCATGCTCAACAACGACCTGCTGATCATCACCGGGTCGCTGGTGGGCTCCTCCGGTGCGATCCTGAGCTTCATCATGTGCCGGGCGATGAACCGTTCGTTCATCTCGGTCATCCTCGGCGGCTTCGGCAGTGACGGCACCGCCGTGACGGCCGGTGAGACCGACTACGGCGAGCACCGCGAGATCGACGCCGCCGGCGCGGCCGACCTGCTCTGGAACGCCCACAGCGTGGTCATCACGCCCGGGTACGGCATGGCGGTGGCGAAGGCCCAGTACCCGGTCGCGGACCTCACCGCGAAGCTGCGGGCGCACGGCGTGAACGTCCGCTTCGGTGTGCACCCGGTCGCGGGGCGCCTGCCCGGGCACATGAACGTGCTGCTGGCCGAGGCCGACGTCCCCTACGACATCGTGCTCGAGATGGACGAGATCAACGACGACTTCGACGACACCGACGTC
>JAGQUI010000630.1 GCA_020438595.1 Propionibacteriaceae bacterium
TGGGCCGGACGCGCGGCCCTGAGGAGTTTGGGAAACAAGTCGGGCCCGTGGTGTCCGGAATCGGCGGCGTCAGCGGCTTAAGGAGACGCGGGGACGGCTGCCGGGCGGTTGCCGGCTGCGTAGTTCGTGACGATCTTCCGTGTTCTGTCCGGATCGGCGGGTCTGGTTCGGCTTAGTGGGTGTGAGGAGGTGGGTGGCGGTGGCGATCGGTTTGACGAAGATCTCCGCGGTGGTGGGGTATGAGTACCTGACCCGGCATGTGGCGGTGCTGGATGCGACCTCGAAGGGCTACCTGCGGCTGGATGCCTACTATCTGGCCAAGGGTGAGGAGCCCGGCGCGTGGTGGGGTGCCGGCCTGGCCGGGGTCGGCCTGTCGGTGGGTGATCCGGTGACAGCCGAGCAGATGCGGCTGCTGTTCGGGAAGGGGTTGGACCCGACCACCGGGGCGAGGCTGGGCCGGGCCTATTCGGTCTTCGACCACTCCCCGACCGTGTTCGAGACCGAACTCGACACCCGGCTTTCGGCCTGGCGCCGGGCGAACGGGGTACCGGCAGGGGTGCCCCTACCGAAAGGTGTGCTCGCCGGCCAGCGGACAGCGCTGGCCCGGGAATGGTTCGAGGCAGCCCATCCCGGCGTGACCCCGGAGGCGCGGCAGGTGCGGGACGTGATCGCGAAGAACACCTCCCACCCCAGGGTGGCGGTGGCCGGGTTCGATGTCACCCTCACCCCACCCAAGACCGTCTCCACGCTGTGGGCGCTGGCCGAGCGGCCCTTCGCGGGTGTCATCCGCGGCGTGCATGACGCGGCCGTCACCGACGCGCTGACCTATCTGGAGGCGAACGTCCTGTTCACCCGGAAGGGTCATGCCGGGGTGCGGCACCTGCCGGTGCGGGGCATGGTCGCCGCGCGGTTCGTGCACCGGGATTCGCGGGCCGGGGATCCGGACCTGCACACCCATGTGGCGGTGGCGAACAAGGTCCAAACCCTTGCTGGGGAGTGGATGGCGATCGACGCGAAAGTGCTGTACGCGGCGAAGGTGACCCTGTCGGAGGTGTACACCGCCAGCCTGATCGCCCGGCTGCGGGATCTCGGCCTGGCGTTGGTGCCGACCGGACGGGACGGGAAACGATCCGTCTGGGAGATCGCCGGCGTCGACCCCGACCTGGCGAAACGCTGGTCGACCCGCCGCCGGCAGATTGTCGGCAAGACCGGCCAGCTCGTCGCCGAGTTCGAAACCGAGTACGGCCGGCTGCCCACCCCCGAAGAACGCCTCGAACTCGCCCAGCGCGCGACCCTGTGCACCCGGCCCGACAAACACGAACCCCGCAGCGAACACGACCAACGCCTCACCTGGACCACCGAAGCCACCGCACTCCTCGGCCCGGGCGGCATCGCCCGGATGCTGCACGCCGTCACCCACCAACCCCCGGCACCGGTCGGCGTGCCGGATCGGCGCTGGATCGCCCGCACCGCCCGGGCTGTGGTCGCGACAGTCGAGTCCGAGAAATCCTCGTGGACGCCGTGGAACGTCCGCTCCGAAGCGTTCCGGCAAGCCACCGCCGCCCACATCCCCCACCACGAGCTCACCAGCGTGGTCGAACAGGTCACCGCCGAAGCCCTCTCCGAGGGCGTGTCGGTGCCGATCCGCACCACCCGCACCCCACCGGTCGAACCCGACCTGCTGCTGCGCCCCGACGGCACCCCCGCCTACGAGGAACCCTCAGCGTCCCGGTACACCTCGATGCGGGTCCTGCGCGCCGAAG
>JAGQUI010000631.1 GCA_020438595.1 Propionibacteriaceae bacterium
CGACCTGCCGTGGCGCGAGGCGATCCGGCATCGCTGCCGGTCGGCCCGCGCCGTCCTGAGACGCCACCCGTGGGCCCCTCCGCTGATGGAGTCCCGGCAGAATCCGGGGCCGGCCACGCTCGCGCACCACGAGGCGGTCCTGGCGTGCCTGCGCCGCGGCGGGCTGGACTGGCAGCTGGTCGCACACGCCTACGCCCTGCTGGACGCGTTCGTGTACGGGTTCGCGCTGCAGGAGGCGTCCCTGCCGTTCGAGGGAACCGGGGAGATCGCCGGCCTGGCCGAGGGAATCATCGACGCCTTCCCCGACGGCGCCTACCCGACGTTCGTGGAATTCACCACCCGGCACGTGTTGCAGCCCGGCTACTCCTTCGGCGTCTCGTTCGAGTTCGGGCTCGACCTGCTGCTGGACGGCATCGACTCCACGCGGTAGGCGCTACCAGCCCCTGGCCTCCCACTCGGCGAGGTGTGGACGCTCCGCGTCGAGCGTGGTCGGCCTGCCGTGCCCCGGCCAGACCACCGCGTCGTCGCCGCGGAAGCGCTCGAAGATCCGCGAGGCCACGTCGCTGAACAGGCTGTTGAACCGCTGCGGGTCGCGTCCGGTGTTGCCCACGCCGCCGGGGAACAGCGAGTCGCCGGTGAACACCTGGGTGGGCGCGCCGGGCAGGGTGCAGGTCAGCGCCACCGAGCCGGGGGTGTGGCCGCGCAGGCCGATCACGTCCAGCGTGAGCTCGCCGAGCGCGATCTCCTCGCCGTGCTGCAGCCGGCGGGTGATCGGGACGCCAGTGGCCGCGGTGATCGCGTCCGCGTCGTCCGCCCCGGCGAGCGTGGCCGCCCCCGGATGGGCGGACGCGACCGCGGCGAGCGCGCCGATGTGGTCGTGGTGGGAGTGCGTGGTGAGCAGGTAGCGCAGGCGCGGGGCGTCCGCGTCGTCGGCGGCGGAGGCCAGCAGCGCCTCGATCCCGTCCGCCTCGGCGGCGGCGTCGATCAGCATCTGGTCGCCGGCGGCCGCAGTGAGCAGGTAGACGTTGTTGTCCATGCTCCCGACCGCGATCGTGCGGACCACCAGTCCCGGCAGCGCGATGACGTCCATGGGTGCCATGCAAGCACATCCGCGCACGAGCCCCGCCCGCGTGTCAGCCCCGACCGGCGCGAAATGGGGACGGTTCCTTTTCCCGCCGCGACGCGGAATGAGAACCGTCCCCGTTCCGCGTCGGTCAGCGCAGGTCGTCGTCCGGGGGCGGCGGCAGTTGCTGCGGGGTCGGGCCCGGCGGCGGGCCGACCGTCCCGCCGTGCCGAAGTGCCCTGCGCTCGGCGCGCTGGGCGTGCCGGACGGCCCGACGCTGCTGGTGCTCCTCGTACCGGGCCTCGCGCCGCGCGCCCTCCTCCGTCGAACCTCCCCACAGCAGCGTCATCAGCACGGGAATGCCGGTGCCGACCATCGGCCACATCGGCCAGTAGTAGAGCAGGTGCCCTGTGGTCAGCACGGTCATCAGCCAGATGGCGTTGAACAGCAGGGCGAGGCCGATCCAGCCGGTGATGCCGGCGCGCGCGAACCGGTTCCGGGTGCGCTGCACCGCACCCTGCGCGGCGTTGGCGAGCATCAGGTCCGCGACGAGCGGGGCGAGTTCGCCGAGCGTGCGCGACTGCACCACCTGCCCGGCCCGTTCGGTGTACTCGGACGCGTCCAGTCGCCCGGCGGCCCGCGCCTGCTCGATCAGCGCCGTGGCGAAGTCACGGTCGGCGTCCGCGGCCCTCA
>JAGQUI010000632.1 GCA_020438595.1 Propionibacteriaceae bacterium
GTAGGTGGGGTCTGAACCCGCCGGTCTCGAGCAGGGATCTGGCGATGTAGTTGGTCAGGTTGCGGAACCCCAGCGCCGAGCCGCGCAGGTGCTCGAGCCTGCCGTTGATCGCCTCGGTGGGCCCGTTGGAGGTGCTGGGCCGGTCGAAGTAGGCCAGGACGTCGCCGGCTCTGCGTTTCAGTGTCGAGCCGAGCTTGCGGAGCTCAACAAGGGCGGCGGGGACGCCCCGGCTGAGCGCGGTGATGACCTTCTGCATGGCTTGTCGGCCGGCGGCCGGGTCGGGGTTGCGGTAGGCGTCGACCAGGTTCTGGTACACGCCCCAGGTGGCCTCGACCGGGGCGTGCCGGTCGTCGGAGAACACGGCCTCCAGCCGGGCCTTCTGCTTGTCGCTGAGCAGGTCCAGGCCGGTGTGCAGGGTGCGGCGGGCCGAGTACAGCGGATCACCGGCACGGCCGCGGTGACCCAACGTTTCCTGCTGGACGCGTTGCCGGCACCGGTCCAGGGCGTCGCCGGCGAGCTGGACCACATGGAAGGGGTCCATCACCTCGACCGCGTCGGGCAGCTTGTCGACCGCGGCGGTCTTGAACCCGGTGAAGCCGTCCATCGCGACGATCTCGACCTTGTCGCGCCAGGCTTGGGGCCGTTCAGCCAACCAGGTGGCGAAGACTTGTTTCGAGCGGCCCTCCACCATGTCCAGCAGCCGTGCCGGACCCTTACCGTCGCGGACCGGGGTGAGGTCGATGACCACCATCACGTACTTGTCGCCCTTACGTGTGTGCCTCCAACAGTGTTCATCCACACCGATCACCGCCACGCCGTCGAACCGGGCCGGATCGTTGATCAGGACCCGCTTCCCCTCGGCCAGCACCGCGTCGTTCGCCGTGTTCCACGACACGGCCAGCCCCTCGGCGATCCGGGCCACCGTCAGGTGCTGGACCACGATGCCCTCCAACGCCCACCGCAGCCCACGCCGCGACAGCTTCGCCCGCGGCTCGGCGGCCTTCGCCGTGTCCTGGCGCCACACATGCCCGCAGTCGGTGCACCGGTAGCGGCGGACAGTGACCTCCAAGAGTGTGGGCCGCCACCCGAGCGGTTCGTGCGCGAGCCGGCGGACCACCGTGCCGCACGCCACTCCCTGGCAGCCACAACGACCGCACCACTCGTCCGGCTCCACGACCTGGCAGGCCAGCACCGCCCGGCGGGGCTCGAGCCGCTGCCCGACCACCACCAGCCCAAGCTCGTCGACCCGGCAGAACGTGGTCAGGTCAGGGCAGGCGAAGGTAGCGTTGCGCACGTCGAGGTCTTTCGGATGGCCAGTGTGAGAACTCCCATCATCGGAAGACCTCGACCCCTACCCCGACACCGACGCGCCGCCTCCGATCACACCCCCGCTACACCCTCGTTTGTGATGAGCCCGTAAGGCTCTTCACAATCCAGGGTGTAGGTGGGGTCTGAATCCGCCGGTCTCGAGCAGGGATCTGGCGATGTAGTTGGTGAGGTTCCGGAAGCCGAGGGCGGATCCGCGGAGGTGTTCGAGTCGGCCGTTGATCGCTTCGGTGGGGCCGTTGGACGTGCCGGGTCGGTCGAAGTAGGCGAGCACGTCAGCGGCTCGTTGTTTCAGGGTGCGGCCGAGCGAGCAGAGCTCGCGGAGCGCCGCGGGGACACCGCTGCTGAGGCTCGCGATCAGCTTGGTCATCAGGTCACGGCCGCGTGCGGGGTCGGTATCGCGGTAGGCGGTGATCATCTGCTG
>JAGQUI010000633.1 GCA_020438595.1 Propionibacteriaceae bacterium
GTGGCCGCGCCGTCCCTGACCCCGGACCGAGTGGGGGACGGTTCCTTACTCGGTCCACCGTCCTTGGGGGCCGGGGGTGGACCGAGTAAGGAACCGTCCCCAACCTGGTCCAGCCGGGTGGCGCGGAAAGAGAACCGTCCCCGTTCCGCGTCGACCTAGGATGGGCGCGATGAACGACGAGTACGGGGTCTACTACGCCGACGGCATGGCCGAGCGGCACCTGGCTCGCGCGCGCAACCTGCTGTTCTGGCGGATCGGCTCGATGGTGCTCGGCATCGTGATCATCGGCGTCGTCTGGTACCTGGCGCCCGACCAGTTCGGCGACTGGGGACCGTGGATGATCGGGGTGACGGCGGCGTCCGGCCTGGTCTCGGTGGGCTTCAGCGTGGTCCAGCTGCTGCGGGTGCGCAGGGACGCCGAACTCGCCCGGCCCGGCCTGGCGATCGGGCTGAATCGGGACGGCATGCTGATCGGGCAGCGCTGGCTGGTCTGGCCCGAGGTGGGCTCCGTGGTCGTCCGTCCGGGCTCCCTCGGCGGCTCCTCGACCCTCGTGGCGACCGGACGGGACAGCGCGACCAGCCGGGTGCCGCTGGACTACACCGACACGATGCCGGCCACCCTGGACGCCGCGGTCCGCGTGCTGTCCTCCGGCCGGGCGTGGGTGGACCTCTCCCGCCTGGACTGAACCGCGCGGCGGTCTCCGTCCGGCCGGACTGCGGACCGGCGCGTCCAATCTCCGCCCGGGTGAGGCAAGCCCAGCCGACATTTGAGAGACTGGGGGCATTCTGCCAGGCGGCCGCGATGTCGCGGGCGCCGTCACCTAGGAGAGGCCACACCGAATGCCCATTGCCAGCCCCGAGAAATACGCCGAGATGCTCGACGCCGCGAAGAGCGGCAAGTACGCCTTCCCGGCGATCAACATCACCTCTTCGCAGACCCTGAACGCCGCGATCGCGGGCTTCGCCGAGGCGGGCTCGGACGGCATCATCCAGGTCAGCTCCGGTGGCGCGGAGTACGCGTCCGGCCCGTCGATCAAGGACAAGGTCGCCGGTTCGGTGGCGCTGGCCGAGTACGCCCACGTGGTGGCGAAGAACTACCCGATCAACATCGTGGTGCACACCGACCACTGCCAGAAGGACAAGATCGACACCTGGGTGAAGCCGCTGATCGCGATCTCCCAGGAGCGGGTCGACCGTGGCCTGGAGCCGCTGTTCCAGTCGCACATGTGGGACGGCTCCGCAGTGCCGATGGAGGAGAACCTCCAGATCGCCGACGAGCTGCTGGCCCTGACCAGCAAGGCCCGCCAGATCCTCGAGATCGAGGTCGGCGTCGTGGGTGGCGAGGAGGACGGCGTCGCCGCCGAGATCAACGAGAAGCTCTACACCACCGTCGAGGACGGCCTGCGCACCATCGAGGTGCTCGGCATGGGTGAGAAGGGCCGCTACATCACCGCGCTCACCTTCGGCAACGTGCACGGCGTGTACAAGCCGGGCGCGGTGAAGCTGCGTCCCGAGGTGCTCAAGGAGATCCAGGACGCCGTCGGCGCCAAGCACGGTGTCGAGAAGCCGTTCGACCTGGTCTTCCACGGCGGCTCCGGCTCCACCCCGCAGGAGATCTCGGACGCGGTGGACTTCGGCGTCGTGAAGATGAACATCGACACCGACACCCAGTACGCCTTCACCCGCCCGGTCGCCAACTGGATGCTGAAGAACTACGACGGCGTCCTGAAGATCGACGGCGAG
>JAGQUI010000634.1 GCA_020438595.1 Propionibacteriaceae bacterium
AGATCGACCAGGGTCGCGTGGTCCCGGGCGTCGTGGGACACGACCCGGACGTTCTCGACCACCCAGGGGTCGCCGATGATCTCGGCGACCTCCGCGTCGTCACCGGGACCGTGCAGTCCGTTCGCGATCAGGACGGTGATGTCCTGCCGGCGAATCCCGGACGCGGTCATCCGCTCCACCATGAGCCGCAGGAACAGGTGGTTGGGCACCGGCCGGGTGATATCGCACACGACGATGCAGGCGCTGCGCCGGCCCCGGGCCAGCTCGGCCAGGCCCGGGCAGTCCGCGGGGTTGTCCAGGCCGTCCGCGACGGCGCGCGCCGGGTCGGTCAGCTTCGGCGGCGTGCGCTTGCGGATGACCTCGACATCGGCCGATTCGGGTAGCCGGACCGGGAGGCGGCCACGACCGTAGAGCAGTTCCACGCGGATACCGTCGTCCATGTCGACCCCCTAGATGTACCCGGCCATCAGGTTGGTGACAGACGGCTGATTGGTGGGTTGCCTCCGAGTGCGCTGTGACGGCGTTCAGTGTTGTAGTGCTCGAGCCAGGGGGCAAGGGCTTCGGCTCGTTGGTTGTTGGTGGTGAACGGTTGCCGGTAGGCCCATTCAGTCATCAGGGTTCGGTTGAGGCGCTCGACTTTCCCGTTCTGCCAGGGGCAGTGTGGCCGGATGAACTTCTGGGTGATGCCCAGTTCGGCACACAGCCCTCGGAGTGACCAGCGGTAGGCCCAGGCATTGTCGGTGAGGAGTCGTTCGATCCGGGTGATGCCATGGGCGGCGAAGTAGGCGATGCCTCGAGCCAGGAAGGCCTCGCAGGTAGGGCCCTTCTCGTCGGGCAGGATCTCGGAGTACGCCAGCCGGCTGTGGTCATCGACCAGGGAGTGGACGTAGTCGTAACCGACCCCGGTCTTGTCCGGGTTGGACTGGTGGTTGCTGGCTGTCCCGCCCTGGGCCCGCCAGCCGCCGCCGGCGGGGATCCGGCCGAGCTTCTTCACATCCATGTGGACCAGTTCGCCGGGCCGGTCGCGTTCGTAACGCACGGCAGTGGTCTTCGACGCCCGGACCACCAGCCCGGTCATCGGGTCCAGCAGCGCCAGGTGCGGCAGGTGGTGACGGGCCAGGATCCGTGACACCGTCCGGGCCGGCACACCCAGCTCAGCCGCGATCCAGTCCCTGCCCCGACGCTCCCGCCGGCGCAACTCCACCACCTGGGACTCGATCTCTGTGCTGGTCCGGCCCGGCATCCGGTGCGGCCGCGACGACCGGTCCCACAACCCGGCCACCCCCTCACTGGCAAACCGGCCGATCCACTTCGCGACACAACGACGTGAAATCCCCATCGCTGCCGCGATATGGGCCTGTTTCCAGCCCTGACGGTGTCGATCGACGATCAACAAACGGCCATGAAGCGTGGTACGGGCATTACCGTGGGACACGAGAACCTCCGATGAGTGTGGGCCTTCGACAAGCCACACCTCACTCGGAGGTTCTCACCCGTTCAAGCAGCCACGCCCGTGACCAACGTCCTGGCCGGGTACACCTAGCCCGTTACCACGGCCTGGAACTGGCGGTTGAAGTCGATCTCCTCCTCCGCGCTCAGCGCCCGGAATACCTGCGCCTTCGCCAGGATCTCCGCGCTGGGGAAGATCAACTCGTTGTTGGCGACCTTCGGGTCCTGCTTGACCAGGATCGGCTTCACCCCGGCGACCGGCGGGATGTAGTTCACGT
>JAGQUI010000635.1 GCA_020438595.1 Propionibacteriaceae bacterium
CGCAGGAACCGTCCCCCCCGGTTCGCAGGGACGGTTCCTTTCCGGTTCGCAGGAACCGTCCCTCCAGCGAAGCTCAGACCTCGTTCGCCAGCACCAGGTCGATCATCGCCTGGGTGCCGCGGGCGTCCTCGAGCGTCCAGGCGAACGGCACGCCCTCGCGGACGGAGCGCGCGAACGCCTGCATCTCCAGCACGTACTGGCGCACGTCCGGGAAGTGGTGCACCCGGGTCGTGTTCTCGTGCACGACGTGCACCTGCGCCTCGCGGTAGACGCCGGCGTTGAACGGTGCGACCACCCGGATCATCCCGGTCTCGCCCTGGAACGTGACCTCCTGGCGGTCGTACAGCCGCATCGACGTGATCGAGGAGTAGCTGAACTCCCCGCCCGGACCGGCCATCGTCCCGGTCACCTGGGTCCACACATCCACGCCGTTCTCGCGCCGGATCCGGGCGCTCAGCGCGACCGGCTCGGCCCGGGCGGCGAAGCGCGCCGAGCCGAACGTGTACACGCCGATGTCCGGGATCGACCCGCCGCCGGTCTCGGGACGGTTGCGGATGTTGGCGACGTCCGCGGCGTTGTCGTAACTGAACACCGTGTCCACGTGCCGCAGGGCGCCGATCTCGCCGTTGTCGACCAACTGCCGCACCAGCTGCCACTGCGGGTGGTGCACGATCATGTACGCCTCGGCCGCGAGCAGCCCGGTGCGGTCCCTTGCCTCGATCAGGCCGTCGATCTCGTCGGCCCGCATCGCGATCGGCTTCTCGGTGAGCACGTGCTTGCCCGCCTCCAGCGCCCGGCGCGTCCACTCGACGTGCAGGTGGTTGGGCAGCGGGACGTAGACAGCGTCGATCGCCGGGTCGGCGAGCAGGGCGTCGTAGGAGTCGTGTACCCGCAGGTCGGGCGCGAACGCCCGGAACGGGGCGGCCTTCGCGGGCGAACTGGTCGCGAGCGCGGCGAACCGCACCCCCTCCGCCTCGTGCAGGGCGCGCGCGGTGAAGTGCTGCGCGAAGTCGGAGGCGCCCAGCACTCCGAAGCTGACGGTCTGCATCGATGTTCCTCCCGTTCGGTGCCACCTAGACTCCTGCGCATGGCCGACCTGCCGCAACACCTGATGATCGCCACGAGCCCGGTCGCCGCCACCGCGAACCAGGTCGTCGGCGACCACTACCGGATCACCGTACTCACCCCGCGCCTGCTCCGGCTCGAGTACTCCCCCACGGGGCGCTTCGAGGACCGCGCCACCCAGGTCGCCCTGCACCGCGACCTCGGCCCGGTCGACTTCCGGGTGGTCCGGGACGCCTCCGGGCTGCACCTGTTCACCGACGCGCTCGTGCTCGACTACGACGAGGGCCCGTTCTCGTCCTCGGGGCTCACCGTGCGGCTCGCCGGCGGACCGGGCTACCACAGCGAGTGGCGCTACGGCGTCCGGTTCCAGCCGGACGCGTGGCAGCCGGGCAACCTGGGCGGCACCGCCCGCACCCTGGACGGCATCGACGGCGGCCTGCCCCTGGAGGACGGGCTGGTCTCGACCACCGGGTACGCCATCCTCGAGGACACCGGCCTCGCGTTCGGCGAGGACGGCTGGGTGGCGTCCCGGATCGAGGGCAACACCGACCTGTACTACTTCGGCTACGGGTGGGACGCGCCGGGCGCCGTCCGGGACTTCTACCGGCTCGCGGGGCCGCAGCCGCTGCTGCCCCGCTGGTCGCTGGGCAACTGGTGGA
>JAGQUI010000636.1 GCA_020438595.1 Propionibacteriaceae bacterium
GGACCCCGGAGGCGAGCAAGCCGCCGGCGACCGACGAGCCGACCGAGACCGCGACACAGGAGCCGACCGAGACCGCGACCGAGACCGCCACGCAGGAGCCGACCGAAACGGCGACCGAGACCACCACCGCCACCGCCACCGTGACGGCCACGGCGACACCGACGCCCACACCGACCCCGACCCCCACGCCCACCCCGACGCCGTCGGCGACGGCCACGCAGGCACCGACCCCTGACAGCGGCGGCTGGCCGTGGTGGGCCTGGCTGCTGGTCGCGATCCTGCTGGCCGCCACGGCAGCGCTGGTCTGGCTGCTGATGCGGCCCGGACGGGAGTGGGAACGCCGGTTCACGCACGCCAGGGAACAGCTCGACTGGGCCGAGCGCGAGCTGGTCCCGCGGGTGCTCGACTGCGCCACCGCCGAGGAGGCGAGCGCCACCTGGCAGGCGGGGCGCGCCCGCGTCCAGGCCACCGAGGACGAGCTGCGCGCGCTGGCCAGGGCCGAGACCAACGAGGCCCGGCTCGAACGGGCCCGCACGCTGCAGCGCCTCACCGCGGCCCTGACCATGACCATGGACACCGAGACCTCGCTGGCCGCGACGTCGGACGCCGAGAGCCTGCGCGCGTCCCGGGCCCGGGTGGCGGAGGCACGGACCAACCTGCGGGTCGCGCTCGACCAGGACGGCCGTCCCGACGCCGGCACCGCGGGCGGCTGACCCGGTTCGCCCCGGGGGCGGCGGCGGCCTGGAGGGGCTTCGGCCGCCACCGCCGACCTAGGGGGACCAGGGCGTCCGGATGGGGGCCGGACGACGATGGCAGTTCGAATCCTCCCAGTTGTGAGCGCGGCGGCCCGGTAGCCACGTGCCGTGTCGCGGCACGCGGCCGGAAACGGAACACCCCCGGCGAATCCGCCGGGGGTGGCCGCGTAGCGCTCCTCGAACCCCTCCTCGCTCAGGGCCGGCTCAGCCCAGGGCCTGTTCGGCCAGGAGTTCGAGGATGTGCCGGTACTGCTTGCCCGTCGCCCGGGTCATGCCCAGCTCGCAGGTACGGTTGCAGCTGGCGTGGGCGGCCGCGTCGAGCCGCTCCACCTCCGCCGCCTCGGGCCGGGTGGCGGACGCGGTGAGTTCGGGGTGCAGCATGCCGCGGTCTCCGGCGAACGCGCAGCACCCGGCGTCCATCGGCACGTGCACCGTGTCCGCGACCGCCCCGGCGACCGCGACCAGGTCGGGGTTGAGCCCCAGCTGGGTGGAGGAACAGGTGGGGTGGATCGTCACCGACTCGATCCTGCGGTGATCCCCGAGGACGGGCAGCACGTGCGCGGCCACGAACGCGACCGCGTCGACCACCTCGACGTCGAGGTCGGGATCGGTCTCGATCATGTGCCGGAAGCCCTCGGTGCAGCTGGACGCGTCGCACACCACGGGCAGCCGCCCGTTGTCGGTGGCCTCGCGGATCGCCGGCAGCACCACCGCCCGCATCGCCTCGTAGCCGTCCGGGATGCCCTTGCTCGACCACGGGGTGCCGCAGCACAGCGAGCTGATCTCCGCCGGCACGAACAGGGTCAGGCCCGCCTTCTCGCAGAGCGCCTCGAAGCTGAGCTGGACGCCGGCCCCACCGTCCGCGGGTCCGAACATCACGTTCACGCAGGCGGGCAGATACACCGCAGCCACCGAGTTGTCAGACTTTGCTGCGGCTATAGGCGCACCAGATTCTGACAACTCGGCGGA
>JAGQUI010000637.1 GCA_020438595.1 Propionibacteriaceae bacterium
GCGTAGTCACTGAACAGGTCGGGGTAGTTGATCACGTTCTTCTGGAACGCGTTGTTCTGCATCAGGAAGATGTCGGGCAGGTCCTGGGTCTGCTGCGACTGGGCGAGCGTGGTCAGCTTCGTCTGCAGGTCGTCCCACGCGACCTCCTGGACGTCGACCTTCACGTCCGGGTTGTCCTTGGCGTAGATCTTCGCCGCCTCGTTCATGGCGTAGATGTTGAAGGTGGGGTCCCAGCACCAGACGGTGAGCGTGCCGCTCTTGGGACCGCCGGCCGCAGCGCTGCCGCTGCTCTGTGTCGATGCGCCCGAACCGCCGCAGGCGGCCAGCGCGACGCTGAGCGGCACGACCAGCGCCAGCGCAGCGATCTTCCTCAGCTTGTTCATGGAGTGGCTATCTCCCTCGTGTCGTGATGGCCGAGGTACGGGTCGGCACGTCCCGGAGGGCTCCCTCGCCCCCAAACTCACCTCTGAGTACTCCTGCAATGTTTACGTAAACGTAGCGCACCGGATCGCTCGTGTCACCAAGTCCCAAGGTCACATTCAGGTAACGCCGTGGAACAGGGAGGCATTGATGTTGACGTCGCCATTCCGCCCCCGAACCGCGCTACGATCAGGCATGCCCACCACGACCGGCCGCGGTCGGCGCAAGACCGGCCCCTCGATCGAGGACGTCGCGCGCCTGGCCGGGGTCTCGGCCCAGACGGTGTCGCGGGTCTCGACCGGCGCGAACCCCGTCCGCGAGGAGACCCGGGCGAAGGTACTGGCGGCGATGGACCAGCTCGGCTACTCGCCGAACCGGGCCGCGCGGGCCCTGCGCAACGGCTCGTTCGGCACGATCGGGCTGCTCGCGTACCGGTTCGAACGCACCGGCGAGGCGCTGACCACGGAGGCGGTGCTCCAGGCCGCCGAACTCGAGGACTACTCGGTGACGCTGCTCGGCGTGAAGCGGCCGGTGGCCGACCAGTGGGAGAACGCGGCGCACCGGCTCTCCCACCAGGCCATCGACGGGCTGGTGATCATCCGCGCCGAGCAGGCCACCCCCGAGTCGCTCGCGCTGCCCGCGGGCATGGCGGTGGCGGTGTCGGACTCCCGGCTGGTCGGGCACTACCCGTCCGTCGTCGCCGACCAGGTGCAGGGCACGGTGGACGCCGTCCGGCACCTGCTCGACCTCGGCCACGAGACCGTCCACCACATCGCCGGGCCCGCCGACTCCGAGCCGGCGCTCGTCCGGTCAGCCACCTGGCAACGGACGCTGGAGGGCGCCGGCGTCCGTCCGCCCCAGCTGTGGCGCGGGGACTGGACGGCGAAGTCGGGCTACGAACTGGGCCAGCACATCGCGGCGGACCCGTCGATCACCGCGGTGTACTGCGCGAACGACGAGACGGCGTTCGGGCTGCTCCGGGCACTGCACGAGGCGGGACGCCGGGTGCCCGACGACGTCTCCGTGGTCGGCTTCGACGGCATCGCGTTGAGCGAGTTCGCCTCGACCCCGCTGACCACGGTGAAGCAGGACTTCCACCGGATCGGGCACGAACTGGTCGGCCTGGTGCTCGAACAGATGCGTTCCCGCGGCGCGCGCCCGGAGCAGCGGGTGATCGTGCCCACCGAGCTGATCGTCCGCGGCACCACCGCCCCGCCGCCACCCCGCTGACGGACCGAGTTGGGGACGGTTCCTTACTCGGTCCACCCCCGGGGGTGGACCGAGTA
>JAGQUI010000638.1 GCA_020438595.1 Propionibacteriaceae bacterium
ACACCGGGTTCCCGGCGGTGGCGAACAAGGACCTCGGCGATCTCGCCGTGCTGCCGTACGGGAAGGCGCTCACACAGGGTGCGATGGTGTGCCTCAGTGAGGACACCGGCGTGGTGTGCGGCGATTCCGAGTCGGGCAAGGGCTTCATGGTGTCGCGGGCCGGGGTGATCCTGATCAGTTGAGTCCGGGCCGGGAACCTTCCGCCGAATCGCCGCGTAGAGGGTGGTGAAGGCGACACAGTGAGGACCTGATGTTCGGATCATCCACCCCGGCGAGGGGCCCCGAGTTCGCGGAGTTCGCGCGCTCGGCGTCCACCTCGCTGACCCGGACGGCGTACCTGCTCTGCGGCAACCGCGACACGGCCGCAGACCTGGTGCAGGAGACGCTGGTGCGGACGTACGTGGCCTGGCCGCGGGTCCGGCACGAGGAGGCCAGGGCGTACGCGCGGCGCATCCTGGTGAACCTCGACATCGACCGGCGCCGGCGACGGCCGGCCGTCCCGACCGAGCAGGTGGACCGGCCGGTGCCCAACACGGCCGAGTCGGTGGTGGACGACCACGACCAGATCGTGCGGATGCTCGCGACCCTGCCCGAGACGCAGCGCCGGGTGATCGTGCTGCGCTACTTCGACGACCTGACCGAGGCGGCGGTGGCCGAGTACCTCGGGATCAGCCTCGGCACGGTGAAGTCAGCCTGTTCGCGCGGCCTGGCCGCGCTGCGAAAGCACTACGACCCCGCCACGGAAGGGGGACAGCGATGAACGAGCTGGAGGAGCGCCTGCGCGCGGACCTGTTCGGGGCGACCGAGCTGATCGACGCCGAGCCCGACCTGGACGCGGTGGTGCGCGAGGGCGACCGGGTGCTGCGCGGACGGTTCGTGCGGCGCGTGGCGGGTGGGGTCGCGGCGGCACTGGCCGTGGGCCTGGTGGCCTGGGTCGCGGCGGTGCCGCGCGAGGTGCCGGGCGTCCCCGCGCCGGTGGCGACGCCGTCGGCGAGCCCGGTGACGAGCGAGTCGGCGTCCATCGATCTGCAGGATGGATTCGGGATGAATGCGAAGGGCTCGCCGTACCGTTCCCTGGAGGTTTCGGCGTCCCGTACGGAGGCGGGCTTCCGTGCCTCCTTCACGATCACGGCCGAGGACGGCACCCGGACCCGGTTCTCGGGCGATGTCGAGGCTGGCAAGGCCGTGTTCCAGCAGTACCCGCGGCTCATGGTCGGCGTGGTGGCCGACCGCCTGGCCTGGCGGGACAGTGTCTATCCCGAGATGGTCGGCGGCGTGAGCGGGACGGAGAAGCTGCTCCCCGGCCTTGGCATCACCGTGGTGGTCGATGTCGCGGAGAAGCCCGGCAACACGATCAAGGGGCTCCTGTGGCAGGGCGAGGACGGCCGGGTCCACGACGATGCCGGCGAAGCGGTGCCATCGGCATCGATCGGCGTGGCCGGCGAGGTGGGCGTGGTGTACCTCTCTGAGCGGTTGGGCTTCTTCGGTTACCGCGAACCGGGCGGCGGCGAGGTCGTGAGCACGCAGGACATCGCGCCGGACAGCGGTCCGGTCAAGATCGAGATCTGGGCCGGCACCACGGCACCGGAACAGAAGGGTCGGGCGACAGTCGTCGGCCTGCTCCCGGAGGGAGCGAGTGATCCGGCGGTGACGCTGGCCGGCTACGGGCAGGAGTGGTCGTCGGGGACGCTCAGCGGTACCGGACG
>JAGQUI010000063.1 GCA_020438595.1 Propionibacteriaceae bacterium
GTGGTAGGCGTTCGCCAGCACCGCCTGGGCGCCGAGTTCGGCGACGCCCTCGGGCAGCACGGCCTTCACGGTCGCCTTCGTGCCCACCGCGATGAACGCCGGCGTGCGGATGTCGCCGTGCGGGGTGTGGATCACCCCGGTGCGACCCAGCCCGTTGGGCAGGAACGTACCGGGGGTGAAGGCGAACTCAGCGGTCACGGACGGCGAGTGCCTGCAGCTGGGCCAGGGCGACCACGCCGGCGGTGGACGTGCGCAGCACGGCGTCCGCGATCAGGGCGGTGCGACCGCCCGCGGCCGTGAACGTGGCCACCTCGTCGTCGGTCAGCCCGCCCTCCGGGCCGACGACGAACATGACCTCGCCGATCGGAGGCAGCCCGAACGTGCCCAACCGGGTCGGCGCGGTCTCGTGCAGCACGACGGTCAGGTCGGTCTGTGCGATCCGCAGCGCGATCTCGGCGGTGGTCATCGGCATCGTCACGGTCGGCACGCGGAACCGGCGGCACTGCTTGGCCGCCTCCCTGGCGGTCGCCCGCCAGCGGGTGAGCCCGCGCTCGACCCGGTCGGGCGCCCACTTCACCACCGACCGCTCCGCCTGCCACGGCACGATCTCGTCGATGCCGAGCTCGGTCAGCATCTCGACGGCCTGCTCGGCACGATCACCCTTGGGCAACGCCTGCACGGCCACGTAGCGCACCGGCCGCTCCGGTTCGCGCAGCACCTCCTCGACGGTGATGCTGAGCCCGCTCTTGTCGACGCTCGCCACCGGGCCGCGGACCGCGGTGCCGTTGCCGTCGCTGATCAGGACCGTCTCCCCGACCCGCAGCCGGCGGACGGCGGCCGCGTGCCTGCCCTCGTCACCGGTGAGTTCGACCACCTGCCCCACCGCGGGGGCGACCAGGGCGGCCAGGAAGAGCGGCTCGGTCACGAGAACTGCTCCTTCAGCCAGCCGAAGACGCCCTTGCCGTGCTTGGCGACCGAGGCCTCGGGACGGGTCTCGTCGCGCAGCTCGGCGAGCTGGCGGAGCAGTTCGCGCTGCTGTTCGTCGATCCGGGTCGGGGTCTGCACGAGCAGGGTGACGCCGAGCTCGCCGCGGCCGTCCTTGCGCAGCCGCGGGACGCCGCGTCCGGGAATGGTGATCCGGGTGCCGGACTGGGTGCCGGCCGGGATGTCGACGGCGACGGTGGACAGCTCCGCGTCCAGGTCGTCCCGCTCGGCCTCGAGCGTGTCAAGGGTGACCTGCGTGCCCAGCGCGGCCGCGGTCATCGGCACCTTCACGACCACTTCGAGGTTGTCACCCTCCCGCTTGAACACCTCGTGCGGGGCGACCGCCAACTCCACGTACAGGTCGCCGGCGGGACCGCCGCCCGGACCGACCTCGCCCTGCGAGACCAGGTGCACGCGGTTGCCGGACGCGACGCCGGCGGGGATCTTCACGTTGATCGTCCGGTGGCTGCGCACCCGGCCCTCGCCGGAGCACTCGCCGCAGGGGTTGGCGATGATCGTGCCGTAGCCGCGGCAGCTCGGGCAGGGCTGGCTGGTGCGGATCTCGCCGAGGAACGACCGCTGCACCTGGGTGACGTCGCCCGAGCCGTGGCAGGTGCCGCAGGTGACCGGCTCGCCGCCGCCCTCCGCGCCCGAGCCGGAGCAGCGCGGGCAGACCACCGCGGTGTCCACCCGCAGCGGCTTGGTGATGCCGAACGCCGCCTCGGCGAGGGTGAGGCTGAGCCGGACGAGGGCGTCCTGGCCGCGGCGCACCCGGGAGCGCGGGCCGCGGCTGGTCTGGCCGCCGAACATGGCGTCCACGAGATTGGTGAAGTCGAAACCACCACCACCGGGGAAGCCGAACCCGGCGGCGCCGCCGCCGAAGCCGCCGCCCAGCGGGTCGCCGCCGCGGTCGTACATCGACCGCTTGTTGGGGTCGTGCAGCACCTCGTAGGCCTCGCCGATCTGCTTGAACTTCTCGGCGGCGTCCGGGGCGTCGGCCACGTCCGGGTGGTACTTCATCGCGAGGCGGCGGTAGGCCTTCTTGATCTGCTCGGGGGTCGCGTCCCTGGGCACGCCCAGCACCTCGTAGTAGTCAGTGCTCACGCATCATCCTTCAGCTAGGAACCGGCCGACGTAGCGGGCCACCGCCCGCACCGCGGCCATCGTCGAGGGGTAGTCCATCCGGGTCGGTCCGACCACGCCGAGGTTGGCCCAGATGTCGTCGTCGATGCCGTACCCGCTGGCGACCACCGAGGTGGAGCGCAACGGCGCGTACGGGTTCTCATGGCCGATCCGGACGGTGACGTCGCCCGTGCCGGCCACCTCTCCCAACAACCGCAGCAGCACGACCTGTTCCTCCAGCGCCTCGAGGACGGGGCGCACGGTGGTCTCGTACTGGTCGGAGAAGCGGGTCAGGTTGGGCACTCCCCCGACCACGACCCGCGTGGACGGGTCCGTCGTGACCAGTTCGAGGACCGCGGACACCACGGCGGCGCCGAGCGGACGCACGTCGTCGGGAAGCTCCACGACCAGGGCTTCGGCGCGCTCCACCACCTGGCTCGGCGAGAGCCCGATCAGGGCGGCGTTCAACCGTCCGCGCAGGTCGGCCACCGTCTCCTCGGGGGCGTTGCCGAGGTCGACCGGGTGCTGGTCGACCTTGCCGGTGGAGTTGACCAGGATCAGCAGCCCGCGCTCGGGGCTGAGCGTGACGATCTCGAGGTGCCGGATGGTCGCGCTGGACAGGATCGGGTACTGCACGATCGCGACCTGCCGGGTGATCTGCGCGAGCAGCCGGACGGTGCGGCGCACCACGTCGTCGATGTCGACCGCGCCGGCCATGAACGTCTCGATCGCCCGCCGCTCGGCGCCCGACAGCGGTTTCACCGTGCCCAGCCGGTCGACGAAGAGGCGGTACCCCTTGTCGGTCGGGATCCGGCCGGCGCTGGTGTGGGGCTGCATGATGTAGCCCTCCTCCTCCAGCACGGCCATGTCGTTGCGGACGGTGGCGGGCGACACGTCCAGCTGGTACCGCTCCACGAGCGCGCGCGAGCCCACGGGCTCACGCATGGACACGTAGTCGGTGACGATGGCCCGCAGGATGGTCAGCTTGCGGTCGTCCAGCACGCCGGCCTCCCCTCGCCGTTGGCACTCTCGGTGGTGGAGTGCCAGTCTAGACGACGACTGCGCCGGACGCGCCAGCGGGCGGCAAGGGAGGAGTCTTGACGAGCAGTGAGGTACGAACTGCGAGGAGTAGACGACGACTGCGCCGGACGCGCCAGCGGGCGGCAAAGGAGGAGTCTTGACGAGCCCGGCGCTTGCGCCGGGCGGGGATCAGACGACGACGCGGCCGGACGCGCCAGCGGGCGCAGCCTACGACCCACCTTTGTCGGGTTATGAGCGGCTCGCGGCCGCCGGCTGACACCCCGACCCACCTTTGTCGGGTTATGAGGCTCCTCCGCCGGCCCACAACCCGTCAAAAGTGGGTCGAGTGCCCGCGCCGATCGCGATGGCGGCTGATAACCCGACAAACCTGGGTTGCCGGCCCGCGCACAGCGCGCCTCGGGCCGCACGGGTGTCCTTCAGGTCGTCCGCGGGCGCCCCGAACCTGCCCACGCCCGGAGGGCGCAACGGCTCATCGGTCGTGATTGCCGTCGCGGAAGCCTCTAGGCTGCGGCCGTGATGCAGTTCAGCGTGGGCGAGTTCACTCCGGTGGCCGATGGGGTCTTCGTCGCGGTCGCCGAACCGGCCGGGGTCAACATCGGGCTGGTGGTCGGCGCGTCCGGCTGCCTGGTGGTCGACACGGGTTCCTCCCCCGAGCAGGGGGCGGAGATCCGCCGGGCCGCCGAGAAGCTCGCCGGCGTGCCGGTCGTGGGCGTCCTGGCCACCCACTGGCACTACGACCACCTGTTCGGGCTCGCCGCCTTCACCGACGTGCCGAGCTACGCGCACGAGACCGTGGCGGCGTGGCTGGAGCGTCCGGAGTGCCGCGAGGCCGCGGCTGGGCTGGGCGTGGAGGTCGCCGCGCTCACCGCGCCCACCGAGACGTTCTCGCTGGCGAAGGTGATCGACGTCGGCGGACGCAGGGTCGAGGCGGTCCACTTCGGTCGCGGGCACACCGACGGCGACCTGGTCGTGATCGTGCCGGACGCGTCCCTGATCTTCACCGGCGACCTGCTGGAGAGTGCCGGCCCACCCGCCTTCGGCGAGGACTGCCACCTGCGCGAGTGGCCGAGCGCGGTGGACGGGATCCTCGGCCTGGTCGCGGAGCAGACCGTGCTGGTCCCGGGCCACGGCGCACCGATGGACCGGCTCGCCGCCTTCACGCAGCGCGCGGAGATCTCCGGGCTGTACGGGCAGGCCGAGTACCTCGTCTCGCAGGGTGTCCGACTGGACGACGCGTACGAGGCCGGCGAGTGGCCGTTCGACGAGGCGACCGTCCGGGCCGTGCTGCCGCTGCTGTACGCGCAGTTGGCCGCGGAGGGCAAGACCCCGCGGACGCAACTGCCGCTGGCCTGACAGCAGTCAGGGCACCAGCACTCCGGCGGAGTAGTCCGTCCCGTCGGGCGCGACCAGCGCGACCTGCGTCCCGTCGGAGAGCGACGGGCGGTCCAGTGCCAGCAGGTAGTCCGAGGAGTCATCCGTTGCGAGGGCCGCCAGGACCCGGTCGTCGACCGCGATGTGACGCACCCCCTGCGCCACCGTGTAGGCGGTGACCGTGCCCGTGCTGGTGTCGTACCGCGAGATCCCTCGGTACTGGCTCATCGGGCCGTGAGCAGGGTTCATGAAGGTGTGCGCGACGAACACATCCGTCCCGTCGGCGACCACACCGTACGGGGACGCCTCGCCGAGGTCGACCAGGCCCACCTTCCCATCGGAGGGATCCATGACCCCGAGCCAGTGACCGGCGTTGTCGTCCCTCCCGGTCGACGTGACCGGGAACACTAACTTCCCCGCCACGACCGCGGCGCTGGCGGGTCCGCCCTTCGCCCGGGACACGGACACCGTCGACAGAGTCTCCAGCGTCGATGCGTCGAGCACGGTGACAACACTGCTGAAGTCGGCCTGGTCCGACCCCAGGGCGTACAGCCGGCCCCCGTCCAGGGCCAACGCACTGATAATCATGCCGGGGAAGGACGCTCCGAGGTTGGCGTCAGAGCCGAACTCGTGACGGAACACCTGGGCGGAACCGTTCAGCCAGGACGCCGTGAAGAACGCCGACCCATCCATCGTCGCTGCGAGCACCACATGCTCTGCCACCGGGGTGGCGTCAATCGTGCAGGTCGCGGTGTGGAAGCGCACCGCCGTGGCGTCGCCGATACCCCCTGGCCCGTTCGCCACCAGCAGGACGGTGTCGCCGTCCCTGGCGATCTCGGAGGACGGCGAGATGGCCAGGTAGGGGATCTGCTGAGTGCCCACCGCCGCACCCCTGGAGAAGAACTGGAGCTCGCTGCCCGCCCCGGTCTCGGTTGACCACACCACCGCGGCGTCCCAGTCGGAGGGGCAGCCCGCCTTCGGTGTCGGCGCGCTGCAGCCGCCCAGGGCCAGGCCAAGGCAGAGAATGCCGAGTACCAGCCGGCACCCGGGCGACTCCAGCGTCATCAGTGCCGTCCGCTACGGGAATTGCACGTAGATAGCCGGACCTTGGAGTTGACCATCAATTCGAGTGGGTGAATGGGGTTCCCCAGGCCCTTGATCTTGAAGAGGGGCGTGTTCATGTTCACCCCGAAGTTGTCCAGGAAGTCCGCCCACACCAGCTGCGAGCAGTAGAACGAACCACGAGTCGAGATGTTGAAGTAGTTGTAGTTGTAGGGCTTGCCCAGCCGGTGATAGGCCCAGTCTGCTGCGTCCGAGTCCTCGCCGACCGTCGTCGACTTGGCCGTCGCCTGGAAGGCCGTCTTCTTCGCCGAATACCAGTTGTTCTTGCCAAGCGCAACGCCCCATGAAAGCGCCTCGACAACGTACAGATCGCTGTAGACGAGTGCGGCATGACCGGTCGGGATCAGATCCGCGTAGAAGTCGGCCGTCGCGAGGATGACGCCCGGTCGGTACGAGTAGCTGCCTCTGAGAATCCCGTCCCTGGGACGGCCTGGGGCACGGCGTTCGAGGTCGTCCCCTTCGGATCGGAGTAGACCTTCGCCTTCTTGAGCTTCTTCTTCAGGTTCTTGTTGGTCTTCTTCCATTTCTTCAGCACCGATGACGACACACCGCTCGACGACGCGACGATCGCCGACGTCGGGGTGGCGACGGATGCCGAGGTCACCGGAACCGCTTCGGCCGGAGCAGCGCTCAGCGCTGCCTGGATCGCGAAAATGGGCGCGACAAAGATCGCTAATCTGCGCATGGCTAGTGCCTTTCCTGGGGGTGTGATTCAAGCCCTGCACCGGGCTGGCCTGAACCTAGCAGGGCGCCGGGCCCGCCGCGCGGAAAGGTCGAAGTCCGTACAACCGAGCCGGCGAATGGTCGGCCGATGATGCGGGCAGGGCGACCTAGCCTCCGCCGCCGGCCTTGCGGCGGAACATGCCCCCGCCGCCACCCTGCTGGCCGCGGCCCGCCGGGCCCTTCTGCTTGTGGTGGCCCGAGTCACCGACGCCCTCGGCGCCGTGCTGCTTGCGCTCCAGCGCCTCGCGCATCTTCGCCTTCAGGTCGTCATTGCTGTCGTTGTCGGCCATGGCCGCTCCTTCCGGCGTTCCTGCGGTGCGGCAACACTCTGCCACCCGATGCCGCCCGCGTACAGGCCGGACCACAGCCGGTCAGCTGCGCACGGTGATGTCGCCGGTGCCGGTGCGGGCGCTGACCTTGATGAACGGCTCGCCCTCGGCGGGTTCGCCCCTGGTAGTGAGCTTGCTGCGCGCCTCGCCGAGGACGGTGGCGAGGTCCTGCCAGACCGGGACGCCGTCCGGCACGGTGATAGTGACGTCGCCCGTCCCCGTCTTCACGGTGATGCTGCCGGACGCCACGTCCGCGGTCACGTCGCCGGCGCTCGTGGACACCTCGGTCGTGCCGGCGCAGCGGCCGATGGTGACGTCGCCCGCACCGGTGGAGGCGTCGAGGTCGCCGTCCGCCCGACCGATCGACACGTCACCGCCGCCGGTACGCACCCGGCCGGCGCCGATCCGGCCGACCCTGATGTCGCCGCCGCCCGTGGTCACGGTGCCCGCGTCGACGTCCTCGACCTCGACGTCGCCACCGCCGGTGTGGACCGAGGCGGACGCGAGGTGCTCGGCACGGATGTCGCCCCCGCCCGTCCGCGCGGTCACCTCGCCCGCGGGCCCGTCGATCTCGATGTCGCCGCCGTCGAGTTGCAGGTCGAGGTCCGCACCCGGAGGCAGGTGCACCTCCAGCCACAGCTTCGCGGTGTTCCCGACCGACGCCATGAACCGCCCCAGATGGAACGCGATGCCGAAGCCCTCGCCGCCGTCCGGCGGGATCAGCGGTGGCACCTGCACGCTGATCTCGCGACCGCTCACGCGGGTCTGCACCGGCTCGACCTCGACCGGCATCCGGCTGGTCAGCTCCACCCGGGTCTCCCCCGGCGCGGCGTCGTGCACGACGCGGACGTCCGCACGGTGCGCCTGCAGCCGCAGCCGCGGGGCCTCATCGGTGGTGAAGTCCCAGGCATGCTGTGTTGTCGTCGCGTTCATCGGTGGCGCTCCTTCAGGCCCAGCCGGTGATCCGGCGGGACGATCGGTGGGTGGGGGTGGACGGGGCGGTGCCCTGGCTGGCCCGCCGGACGACCTGGACGATCCAGCTGTTCAGCGACTGGTCGGCGCGCTGGGCGAGTTCCTCGGCCCTGCGCTTGAGGTTCTCGGGCAGCCGCACCGTGACCCGCGCCGTGCCGTCGTCCTCCTCGGGCTCCGGGGTGGGCAGCACCACGGTGGGCTCGGCATCGACCGACTCGTGGCGCTGCACCTGCAGGACGGGGTCGCGGCCCTCGATCCGGACGGTCACGACGGTGTCCCCGAGGTCCCGGCTCAGGTGGGCCGCGGCGTCGGAGAGGAGTTGGGTCATGGCGAGCCGCAGGGCCGGTTCGAGGCTGCCCGCGAGCCGGCCGACGGTCTCCTTCGTGGCGTCGTCGGCGAGGGAGGTCGCACGGTCGAGGTCCGCCGCGACGGCGATCAGGTACGGCTCGAGTTCCATGACATCATGGTGACATCACTATGACGCCATTCACAAGAGCTGTGGCGCCATTGCGACGTCAGGGTCGCGAGGAGCCGGGCCTGCGCCCGGTGTCGTGGGTGCGGTCAGTCGCCGAACAGGGCGTCCCGGGCAACCTGCCACAGGTGGGGGTCCGTGGCCGACACGAGCCGGCGTCCGATCACCCCGGCGCGGTAGTCGATGCCGGTGTCGGTGGCGATCCGTCCGCCGAGCTCGGTGACCATCAGGGCGCCGGGCAGGTGGTCCCACGGGAACATCGAGCGGTAGCACAGGAAGTCGAGCTCGCCGGAGATCAGCCTCGGGTAGTCGATCCCGCAGGAGCCCGCCGCGCGGCGCAGGTCGACCTCGGCATGCTCCTCCCCCGGCACCGGCAGGTAGCTCGCGCCGAGCGGCACCCGGCGCGGGCTGGGCGGCGGCGGCGCGAGCCGCTCACCGTTGCAGGTGACGCCGGCGCCGCGCTCGGCGATGTACAGGCGGGAGTGGACGGGCTGCCAGATCCAGCCGCGGACGGTCTGCGCCGCGCGCACCTCGGCCAGCATCACCGCGAAGTCGGGGCGGCCGCGGGCGAAGTTGCGGGTGCCGTCCACGGGGTCGATCACCCAGGCGTGCTCGGCGTACGGCAGCGCGTCCAGGCTGGCCGGATCGCTGAACACGCCCTCCTCGCCGACCACCAGGACGCCGGGCTCCTCCGCGCGCAGCACCCGGGCGAGCTCGACCTCCGCGTCCCGGTCGGCGACGGTGACCAGGTCGCCCGGCTTCTTCTCCTCGATATCGTCGCTGCCCAGCGCCCCGAACCGCGGCAGGATCAGCCGGTCTGCGACGTCGGCGAGGAGCTCCGACACCTGTTCGGTCTGCACTGCGGAACTCCTGGAAGGGACGGGGAAGCGGCCGTCCTCAGGCTAGCCGCCCGGCACCGGCGCGCGACGCGTCGTCCGTTCTGCAAGCGCTGCCACCGCAGCTGCAACCAACCCCGAACCCGGGCGTAACCCCGATGTGACCCGGGCGGGGCACGCTGGTGGTACCGGCTGCACCGCGGTGCGCCCCGACCGCCTGACCGGCCGCCGTACGGGAAGGAGTCGTGATGGGCTACTGGGACCGACCGATCGAGGTCACGCCGCTGGAGGCCGAGGGACAGCTCGGCGGCTTCCTGCTGGTCGGACGCTGGCCGCGCGACACCTCCGAATGGACCAAGTTCCTGCTGCTCGCCGTCCGTGTGGCCGCCGCGCCCGGGATGCTGCCGAGCGGCAGCACCGTGTTCCGGGTGATCGAGGACGTGCCCGAGGCGGCGCCGCGGAACACGATCGGGCTCGTGCTCGCCGAGGGGCCCCTGCTCGGGGAGGAGGCCGTCGAGCCCGGGCACTTCGCCAGCCTGCCGCCGGGCCTCGCCGTGCTGCACCCGCCGTCCAGCACGGTGGCGAGCCTGCCGATGCACCCCACCGCGTCCGGCTGCCTGTTCCTGCCGGGCCTGCCGCACCTCGGCCTCACCCATCGCGCCGCCTGGATCGAGGCCGACAGCGAAGGTATCATCGCCCGGCTGGCCAGCAGCGAGCGCGTGGACCCGATGACGGACGCCGACACCGCCGTCCTGTCCACCCTGATCGCCGCCTGACGCGGAAGGAGAACCGTCCCCGTTCCGCGTCGGCGGGAAACGGGGACGGTCCCTACTCCGCGTCGGTCACGAAGTCGATCAGGCGCTCCACCTCGCGCGGCAGCGCCGGGTCGAGGTCGCGCCAGTCACGCACCCGACCGAGGATCCACTGCCACGTCGCGGCGATGTCGGCCCGGGACGCGTAGGGACGTCCCAGTGCCCGGCTGATCCCGTGCTTCCACTCGATGTCGCGGGGCACGGACGGCCACGCCTCCAGGCCCACCCGTTCGGGCTTCACGGCCTGCCAGATGTCGATGAACGGGTGGCCGGTGACCAGCACGTCCGCCGAACCGACCTGCTCGACGATCCGGGTCTCCTTCGTACCGGCGACCAGGTGGTCGACCAGCACCCCGAGCCGGCGGCCGGGGCCGGGCTCGAACTCCGACACGATCGCGGGCAGGTCGTCGATGCCGCCGAGGAACTCGACCACGACCCCCTCGTGGCGCAGGTCATCACCCCAGATCTTCTCCACCAGTTCGGCGTCGTGGCGTCCCTCGACGTAGATCCGGGACGCGGCGGCGACCTTCGCGGGTCCCACCTCGCCGACCCGGGAGCCGGACGCGGTGTGCGTCGGGGCGGACGGACGCGAGCGCCGCGGCGGTTGCACCAGGCTGACCGGCCGGCCCTCGAGCCAGAACCCGGGCCCGAACGGG
>JAGQUI010000639.1 GCA_020438595.1 Propionibacteriaceae bacterium
ACGACTTCGGTCTGGTGGATGGTGGGTGGGGGTGGGTGGTGGTGGAATTCTGGTGGTGGTGGCCTGGGTGACGGCGTGGTGAGCTGGGCCGGTCACGGTGCTGGTCCGGGCCTGGATGGTTTCCCTTGATGGGGGGTTGGGATGTGAATCGCCCCGGGTTCTGTGGAGGCTCTCATTGCAGGGAGGATGAGAGTTGTGGCAGCACCGAAGAAGTACAGCCAGGAGTTGCGTGATCGGGCGACGAGGATGGCGTTGGACGCCCGTCGGGACCCGGTGACGGCGACGGGGGCGATCAAGCGGATCGCGGACCAGTTGGGGATCCATCCCGAGGCGTTACGGACCTGGGTGAGGCAGGCCGAGATCGATGATGGGGTCCGGCCGGGCACGACCAGTGACGACACAGCCCGGATCGCGGAGTTGGAGCGGGAGAACCGCGAGTTGCGGCGGGCGAACGAGATCTTGAAGACCTCTGCAGCGTTTTTCGCGGCCGCGGAGCTCGACCGCAGGATCAAGTAGGCCGTCGTGAGATCCCGGTCGCGGTGGTCGTGGAGTACATCGACGCCCACCGTGACCGGGTCGTGGAGGGCCGCCCGCTCGGGGTCGAGCCGATCTGTGAGGTCCTGACAGGGTCAGGAGTCCGGATCGCCCCGAGCACCTACTACGCCGCCAGGAACCGGCAGCCGTCCGCGCGCGCGGTCCGGGACGCCGAGTTGGTGGAGGACATCAAGACCGCCCACAAGGCGAACCTGGGTGTCTATGGGGCGAGGAAGATCCATGCCGTGCTGAACCGCGAGGGCGTCAACGTGGCCCGTTGTACGGTCGAGCGGCTGATGAGGGCTGAGGGGCTGCGTGGGATACCAAGGGAGAAGACCCGCAGGACCACCTTCGGCGAGGGCGCCGAGACCGAGCGGCCCGAGGACCTGGTGAAGCGCAAGTTCATCGCGACCGGACCCAACCAGCTGTGGGTGGCCGATCTCACCTATGTCCGGACCCATGCCGGTTGGACCTACGTCGCGTTCGTGCTGGATGTGTTCTCCCGGATGGTCGTGGGCTGGCAGGTCTCCACCAGCCTGCGTACCGACCTGGCCCTGGACGCCCTCGACATGGGCCTGTGGGCCCGCGGCCGGGCCGGCCACGACGTCACCGGCCTGATCCACCACAGCGACAGGGGCGTGCAATATCGAGCGATTCGCTACACCGAGCGGCTCGCCGAAGCCGAGGCTGTCGCCTCGGTCGGCTCCAAGGGCGACAGCTACGACAACGCCATGGCCGAAGCGCTGAACTCGCTGTTCAAGGCCGAGTGCATCCGTAACCCGATCATGCGACCTGCCGGCGGCTGGAAGAACGTCGCTGACGTCGAGATCGCCGTCGCCGAGTACGTCGACTGGTTCAACCACCGCCGTCTCCACGGCGAACTCGGGCTGGTCCCACCCACCGAGTACGAGGCCACCTACTGGGCATCCCAGCCCGACAGCCACTACCGTAAGAACCCGGTCCTCACCGAGGCCGGAACCAGATAACCGAGTCTCCACCAAAGTCGGGGCGATTCAAGGTGTCCCTGGGCGCACGCCCGCTGGCTCGCGACATTCGACCTCGGCGGGGTGGGGCCGGCCTTCCACGTGCCAGCCCCACCTTCTATCCCACCTGGCGCTGCCCCATGTCAAAACAGCACGGCGGCGGACCCGGGAGTGAGGACCCCCTCGGG
>JAGQUI010000640.1 GCA_020438595.1 Propionibacteriaceae bacterium
GCGTCGCTGCTCTACGGCGCGCGGCGGCGGATCAGCCTGACCAGCCCGTACTTCGTGCCGGACGAGTCGCTGATCGCTGCGGTGACGACCGCTGCCGAGCGCGGGGTCGAGGTGGAGCTGTTCGTCAGCGAGCTGGGCGACCAGCCGATGGTCTACCACGCCCAGCGCTCGTACTACGAGGTGATGCTGCGGGCCGGGGTGCGGATCTACCTCTATCCGGCGCCCTACATCCTGCACGCCAAGCACTTCACGATCGACGACGACCTGGCCGTGATCGGCTCGTCCAACATGGACATGCGCTCGTTCGGGCTGAACCTCGAGGTCGTGATGATGGTCGCGGGACGCTCCTACACCGTCGCCATGCGCGAGGTGGAGGACCACTACCGGTCGGTGAGCCGCGAACTCACCCTGGAGGAGCACCTGCGCCAGTCGCTGCCCACCCGCCTGCTGGACAACCTGGCGCGGCTCACCTCCGCCCTGCAGTGAGGCGGCGCCGATCGAGGTCGGTTGGTCGAGCTTGTCGAGATCAGTGCGCCCTCATGAGCCAGGAGCGCGTTCGATCTGACTCAACCCTCGAGGAGGGGACGTCCAGGTCGTCGGCGGCGCCGCGGTCGTGAAGGATGGTGGCATCGATCTCGGCAGCGTGGCGACGCGTCTCGCCTGCTCGTGCTGAGCATGGGAGTGCTTCACCCGCGCCGTGCCAGGGCGGAGGCGAACCGAAGCGGCCGGAGAGGCCTGATTCACGAGATGTCTACTCTGGGAGCACTACATGCGGCGTCCAGAACCTGCATCACACGAAGGAGGGCGCTATGGCCGGAGCGCAACACTCCTCGGTGACCGGGATGGATGAGCGCACGCTGGGTCGCATCGACCTCATCCTGTTCGACGCCGATTACCGCGACGCGAGAGCCGCCGTCGAGGATTCTTGGCGGGTCGCCGTGATGGCTTCCGATCCCCGCACCCAAGCGGCACACGAGCGGGCCCGGGCCGCGGCGGTCGGGGCGGCGAACCATCGCCGTGATCCCGCAGCCGCGAGTGTGCCCACCTCGACCTCGCTGCACCGGGTGGCGCTGGGTGTCGCCTTCCTCGCCGGCGTCCTGGCGGTGGCGCTGCTGGCCACCTCACGCACCAGCGCACTCGCCGTGAAGGACGTGATGCTCCCCGCCGGGCTCCTCGCCGTGGTCGCGGTGGCGCTGTTGTGGTGGCTCGAACCGCGTCGCGCCAATGGATCGCTGTGGGGTTCGCGCGTACCCGCGGTGATCCACTTCGTCTTCTCCGGCATGTGGATACTGGCCGCCGTGGCCGTGTTCGTCCTCCGATGGGGCGAGGTCGACAGGTTCGCGGCGCTACCGGCCAACGCGGGCCTCACGCTGCTCGGATGCGCCGGCCTGGCGGCACTCGTCCTCGGCGAGCACGCGCTCCGGGCCGACCGATCCGGCCGTCAGAGCGGCGTCGCCCGGGTCACCGGTGACCTCATCGACCAGCGGGACGCGCCCGAGGTCTTCGATGCCCTCGACAGGTGGTGGTCGAGCGTCGGACCCCACGCGATGCAGCGCTCCGCGACTCGCGTCCGGGCCGTGCGGCGTGAAGTGCTCGCGCGCCTGAGAGCCGGGAGGCTGATCACTCAACGGGAGGAGCGCATCGCCTGCCGTGCGTCCGATCCGCAGGCCTGGTCCGAGCGCCGGCGGTAACGGGAGAACC
>JAGQUI010000641.1 GCA_020438595.1 Propionibacteriaceae bacterium
CGGTGACGAGCACGATCGACTTCGGGTATTTCGCCAGAGCTTTCACGGCCAGCTTGAGCCGACGTTCGAACTTCGTGCTGACCTTTCCGGATTTCTTCAGCGCCGAGCCCAGCACCACAAAGACGTGGCCCTTTTTCGGCAGGCCGGAAGGCACCGTGGAGTTCATCTCCATGGAGTTGTTGATCGTCGACCACGACGCGACGAAGTCCGCCCACAACTCGGCCTCCCAGGCCGAGGACGGCGCCATGGCGCTCACCGCCAGGTCACGCTGGTCGGTGTCCCGGGCCTGCTGGAAGTAGAGGGCCTGCGCCTTGAGTTTGGTCAGCGACGCCGCCTCCGCAGCGTGCGAGACCGGCTCGACGGCGACCCCGCCGACGAAGGCGAAGAAGGAGGCAGCGACGAGTGCTGCGACCAGTGCGCGTACCGTCCTGACCATTGGAACAGACCTTCCGTATTCCGATTTCGCGGGCGCGCCAATAACGCCGGGCACGCATTGTGAGGCGTCGCACCCGCCCCCGAATTCGAGCGGCAACGCCAAATCGCAGCCACTTCAGGCTGCCGTTCTTGAAGTCTCGCACGCAGCCCGGATCGGGGCACATTTGGTTGAGACTTTGGTTCGGCGCAGGTTGAGGGTTGGCCGGTGGGCGGTACGAGGGACGGGCGGGCCCCCGGCGCCCGCACGGCCTCTGGCAGACTCGACCGCGTGCTGACCCTGACCGTGCCCGACGAGGACCTGCTGGCGCGCGTGTCCGACCTTGCCGACCGGGTCGAACTGGTGCTGTGGGACTGCCTCGCACCGCTGCCGGCGGAGGTCGCCGCCCGGGTCGAGCTGGTCCAGATCGGCCACTACTGGGTGCAGCCCGACCGGTGGCGCCGGCTGCACGACCTGCCGAACCTGAAGTACGTGCTGCTGCCGTCGGCCGGGTTCGAGCACGCGCTCCCGCTGGTCCCGGAACACGTCACGTTGTGCAACGGACGCGGGGTGCACTCGACGGGCACCGCCGAACTCGCGCTCGCGCTGGTGCTGGCCTCCCAGCGGGGGCTGGCCGATGCCGTGCTGGCGCAGCAGGAGGGTCGCTGGTCGAGCCCGGAGCTGCCCTCGCTGGCCGATCGGCGCGTCCTCGTGGTCGGGGCGGGGTCGGTCGCCGAGGCGATCGTGGCGCGGCTGCGTCCGTTCGAGGTGGCGATCACGACCGTCGGCCGCACCCCGCGCGACGGTGTGCACGGTGTGGCCGAGCTGCCCGCGCTGTTGCCGGAGGCCGACATCGTCGTGCTCGCGGTGCCCTACTCGCCCGCCACGCACCACCTGCTGGACGCGGCGGGCCTGGCGGCGCTGCCGGACGGCGCCCTGGTGGTGAACGTGGCTCGCGGCCGGGTCGTCGACCAGGACGCGCTGCTGGCCGAACTGCAGTCCGGGCGCCTGCGGGCGGCACTCGACGTCGCCGATCCCGAGCCGCTGCCGTCCGACCACCCCCTGTGGCGGGCCCCGAACACCCTGATCACCGCGCACCAGGGCGGCAATTCCGACGCCACCTACCCCCGCGTGGCCGCCCTGCTCCGCCGCCAGCTCGAGCACCTGCTTGCCGACGAGCCGCTGGAGAATATCGTCCGTCCCTGAGCCGTGCTGGTTCGCGGGGACGGTTCCTTTCCGGTTCGCAAGAACCGTCCCCATTCCGGTTCGCAAGAACCGTCC
>JAGQUI010000642.1 GCA_020438595.1 Propionibacteriaceae bacterium
CAGCATCGAGCGGCCCACGTAGGCCACCTTGCGGCCGTGCCGGACCGCGGCGTCCATCACCTGCTGCACCCGGTGCACGTGGGACGCGAAGCACGCCACGATCAGCTTCTGCTTCGCGTTCGCGAACACCCGCTCCATGGCCGGCTCGATGTCGCGCTCGTGCGTGGTGAAGCCCGGAGTCTCCGCGTTCGTGGAGTCGGGCATGAACAGGTCGAGGCCCTCCTCGCCGAGGCGCGCGAAGCCGCGCAGGTCGGTCAGCCGGCCGTCCAGGGGCAGCTGGTCCATCTTGAAGTCGCCGGTGTGCAGGACGGTGCCGGCCTTCGTCCGCAGCACCACGGCGAGCGCGTCGGGGATGGAGTGGTTGACCGCCATGAACTCCAGGTCGAACCCGCCGATCGTGAGCCGGTCCCCCTCGGCCACCTCGCGGAGGTCGACGTTGCGGATGCGGTGCTCGCGCAGCTTCTCCCTGACCAGCGCCAGGGTGAGCCGCGAGCCGAGCACCGGGATGTCGCTGCGCCGGCGCAGCAGGTACGGCACCGCGCCGATGTGGTCCTCGTGGCCGTGGGTGAGCACGAGCGCCTTCACCTCGTCCAGCCGGTCCTCGACCAGGTTCAGGCCGGGCAGGATCAGGTCGACGCCGGGATGGTCGTCGGACGGGAACAGCACGCCGCAGTCGATGAACATCAGCTCGCCGTTGAGCTCGTAGGAGCTCATGTTCCGGCCGATGTCGCCGTGACCGCCCAGGGGCGTCACGCGCAGCGTGTTGCGGGCCAGCGGGGGTGGGGTCTTCAAGCTCTCTCGCACAACTCCCCACCTTAGCGGGACCAGCCCGCGTCCTCGCAGGCGACCCCCGGAGGATAGGTACAGTGACCACCGTGCTGGCCGATTCCGTACGCCTCGCCCTGCCCGCCGAGGCGGGGGCCATCGCCACGCTGCAACGCCGGGCGTGGCAACAGACCCTGCCGTCCGACCTGGCCGCCGAGGTGCTCGCCTCGGTGGACCTCGCCGGGATGACGGAGAGCTGGGAGGCCGCGATCCGGCGTCCACCGCTCGCGCAGTTCCGCGTCCTCGTCGCCCTCGGCGCCGAGCGGGTGGTCGGCTTCGCCGCGCTCGGCCCGTCCGACGACCCGGACGCGGCGGCGGGTGCGGACGCCCTGGTGGCGGAGTTCGTGGTGGACCCGGTCGCGCAGCGCAACGGCCACGGGTCCCGGCTGCTGAACGCCTGCGTCGACACCCTGAGGGCGGACGGCTTCACCCGCGCGACCTGGTGGGTGCAGGCAGGCGACGACGTGCTGCGGCGGTTCCTCACCGAGGCCGGCTGGGCTGCCGACGGGGCCCACACCGAGGTCGCACTGACCGGGGCCGGTCCCCGGCTGAAGCTGGTTCGGCTGCACACCGCGATCGTCTGAGCCCCGCGGCCCGCCGGGCACCGGTCAGGCGAGCGTGAACGACAGGTCCGTCGCCAGCGCAGCCACCGCCACGCCGCCCTCGGCAGGGGTCAGCGCGGTCAGCCGGACGCCGTCGGGCAGCTGCAGCGGGACCGGCGTCGCGAGCCGGTCCAGCTGCTTGCGGCTGAGCGACGCGGAGCTCTCGGGGTCGAGCTCCGCCCCGGTGAACTCGATCGAGGTCCCGTCCGGGGCGAGCTCGGGCACGGCGCTGACCCAGACCGAGAACTGCCGGCCCCCGACCCG
>JAGQUI010000643.1 GCA_020438595.1 Propionibacteriaceae bacterium
GGGGTCATGACGAAGAACCCCCAGGAGTCGAGGGAGCGCCTCGACTGGATCAACACCATCAGCCTGAACCATGTCGTGCGCGGGGTCGCGGGCGGCTTCACGCAGGCCGACCACGGTCGCAGCACCCGGCTCGCCCGGCTGCAGGCGGGCGACCGGATCGCCTTCTACTCACCACGCACCGACTACCCGGACGGGGAGCCGCTGCAGCAGTTCACCGCGATCGGCGTGGTCACCGGCACCGGGGTGTACCAGGTGGAACTGGCGCCCGACTTCCACCCGTGGCGGCGGGAGGTGCGCTTCGAGCCCTGCGTTCCGGTGCCGATCCGCGGCCTGCTCGACGAGCTCGGCTTCATCCCGGACGCCACGCACTGGGGCATGCCGTTCCGGCGCGGGCTGTTCGGGATCCCCGCCGACGACTTCGACCGGATCGCCACCGCGATGGGGGCGACCGGCCTGGTCACGGCGCGGGCGGCCTAGGGCACCCGCGCGGTCCAGGCCGGGTCGAGGAACTTGGTCTGGGCCAGCTCGCGGGTCTTGGCCAGCTCATCCGCCGTGAGCCAGCCGTGCCTGGTCCGGTACAGCCCGTTGAAGGTGTCGAGGAAGGATGCGATCACCCGCTGGCGGGGCAGCTGGGTCTGCGAGCGCACCGGGTCGACCCGCTTGTTCGCGCTCTTCGTGCCCTTGTCGGACAGCTTCTCCCGGCCGATCCGCAGCACCTGCAGCATCTTGTCCGCGTCGATGTCGTAGGCCATGGTGACGTGGTGCAGCACCGCACCGCCGACGAACCGCTTCTGCGCGGCGCCGGCGAGCTTGCCCACCGAGGACGCGATGTCGTTGAGCCCGGCGTAGTGGGCGGCGACACCCACTTCGGCGAGCGCGGTGAGCACCCACTCGTCGAGGAAGGCGTAGGAGGCCTCGTAGCTCATCCCGTCCACCAGCGACTCGGGCACCACGAGCGAGAACGTGATGCAGTTGCCGGCCTCCATGAACATCGCGCCACCGCCGGACACCCGGCGCACCACCTGCACGCCGAGCCGTTCGGCGGCCTCGGTGTCGATCTCGTTGGACAGTGACTGGAACGAACCGATGATCACCGCCGGGTGCTCCCACTGCCAGAACCGGAGGGTGGGGCCACGCCGGCCGGCGGCCAGTTCGCGGGAGAGCACCTCGTCCAGCGCGGCGTGCTCGGCGGGTTCGAGGATGCCCGGGTCGAGGTAGGTGAAGGTGTGGTCGGACCAGCTGGTGGAGCGGCCCAGGGCTCGCCGGACGGCCATGGCGATCGCATGCGTGTCGAAGCCCACCATGGTGATCGGCAGGCTGATCAGCCCGTCGGACCCGGCCCGGGCCAGGTCTTCGTCGATGCGTTTGGTGAGCTCCGAGGCGGGGGTGGCGACGTTCAGGCCCGAGAGGGCCCGATCGATCACCTCGAGGGCCTCGTCGGGGTTGCGGAAGAAGTCCCCGCTGACGCGGACGTCGGTGAGGTGGTCGTCCACCACGCCCAGATCGACGGCCACCAGTTTGCCGCCGGGAACCTTGTACTCCCCGTGCAACCGCTCGCTCATGTCGTCAGACTAGGGGACCAGCAGCAAGGGGCGAACCGGGATGGGGCAGTTGCCCTAGACTGATCTGCGCAAAATCCAGCAGCGACGACGGACGGGTAGTACATGAGCGGTCACTCCAAGTGG
>JAGQUI010000644.1 GCA_020438595.1 Propionibacteriaceae bacterium
ACGCGCAACAACTCCTCGGCGAGGACCTCGGGGAATATCGCCATGGCAATCGACCTTATATGCTGTGGTTACCTCACTATATCGGAGGCCTCATGACGATGACAGCTCCCGGTGGCCAGATGATGCGGGGCCCCGCGCGCGTCAACCCGGCAGATCGTGCGCAGTTGGCCGAGTCGCCGGTGAGCTTCGCCCGGGTCGCCGCGCTCTTCGCAGGCCACCGGCTGGAACTCGCCGCGGTCACCGCGATCATCGTGGTGGCGTCGCTGGTCGGGCTCGCCCAGCCCTTCCTGCTGCGCGAGGTGATCGACGTCGCGTTGCCGGCCGGCGACACCCGGCTGCTGGTCTGGCTGGTCGCCGGCATGATCGCCGTGGCCGCGGTCACCGGCGTGCTCGGGGTGTGGCAGACCTGGCTGGCGACCGGGATGGGGCAGCGCGTGATGCACAGCCTGCGCGTCCGCGTGTTCGCGCACCTGCAGGCCCAGTCGCTGGCGTTCTTCAAGCGCACCCGCGGCGGCGAGATCCAGTCCCGGCTGCTCCAGGACGTCGCCGGACTGCAGTCGGTCGTGACCACGACGGCGACCTCGATCGCGTCCAACCTGACCACGGCGGTGGCCACGGCGGTGGCCATGGTCGCGCTGAACTGGCGGCTGTCGCTGCTCTCGCTGCTGGTCCTGCCGCCGGCCATCCTGCTCACCCGCAGGGTGGCCCTGGTGCGCCGGGACGTCACCCTCGCCCAGCAGCGGGCACTGGCCGAACTGCACAGCGAGGTCGAGGAGGCGCTGAGCATCAACGGCGCCATGCTCACCAAGACGCTGGGCAGCGGTCCCGTGCGCGAGCGGGAGTTCACCGCGACCTCGGCCGAACTGATCGACCTCGAGGTGCGCTCGCAGCTCGCCGGGCGGTGGCGGATGGCCACGATGGGCATCGTGTTCGCCGCGATCCCGGCCCTGCTCTACCTGGTCGCGGGCTTCCCCGCGCTGGCGGGCGACCTCACCATCGGCACCCTGATCGCCTTCGCGAGCCTGCAGGGTGCGATCTTCCGGCCGATCATGGGGCTGCTCAACATCGGGGCGCAGTGGATCGCGTCGATGGCCCTGCTCAGCCGCATCTTCGGCTACCTCGACCTGCCGGTGGAGGTCGTCGAGCCCGTCCACCCGGTGCGTCCCGACCCGGCCGGGGTGCGCGGCGAGGTGCGCTTCGAGGGAGTCAGCTACCGGTTCCCGGACGGTTCGGACGACGCGCTGGCCGGGATCGACCTGGCCGTCGGCGCGGGCCGTTCGGTGGCGGTGGTGGGGGAGACCGGGTCGGGCAAGTCCACGCTGGCCGCGCTGCTGGTGCGGCTGGCCGACCCCACCGCAGGCCGGATCACCCTCGACGGGGTGGACCTGCGCGAGCTCGCGGCGTCCGACCGGGCGAGGCTGATCGGCATGGTGACGCAGGAGACCCACCTCAGCCACACCACGATCGCGGCGAACCTGCGCCAGGCCGCGCCGGACGCCACCGACGCGCAGCTGTGGTCGGCGCTCGCCGCCGCGCAGGTCGACCACGTGATCGCCGCGCTGCCCGAGGGGCTGGACACCGTGGTGGGGGCGCGTGGCCACCGGTTCAGCGGCGGCGAGCGGCAGCGGCTCGCGATCGCCCGGACGCTGCTGGTGAACCCGCCGGTGCTCGTGCTCGAC
>JAGQUI010000645.1 GCA_020438595.1 Propionibacteriaceae bacterium
CCGAGGTCGACCACTCGGGACAGCAGGGAGGCGAGTCGGTAGTGCGGGTCGATACCGAGCGCTCGGTCGAGGGCGAGCCGGGCGAGCGTGCCGTCTCCGCGCCACCATGCGTAGTTGGCGACCACGGTCAGGACGGGTACCGCGTGGGTGTCAGGGAGGCTGGCTGCGGTCTGGACGAGCCGGTCAAGGGTGGCGGTGGGGTGCTGGTCCGGATCGAGGGTGAGGTTGTCTCTGATCGCCTGCACGGTGTGCTGGTTGAGCAGGTCGGAGGGCATCGTGCCGGGGCACAGGTGGCACAGCAGCGCGTCCCGGAACTCCGTGCTGGCGTTGTGCGCGAGGGACACGGCCGCGAGGGCGAGGACGTGAGCGGGCAGGGCCGTGACGGCGGTGCCGGACGTGACGATCCGGCTCCACGCTAGGGCGGCTGCCTGCACGTCCTCGGCCTGCTCGGTGGTGATGCGCTCGCACTCGGCTCCGACCGCCTCAGCGTGGACGCCGGGCGTCAGGCGCTTGGCGAGGTCGGCGCGGGAGGACGCGGGTGCGGAGCCGGTGGCGGCGCTCATCTCCAGCCCCACAGGGTGCTCGGCAGCGGGGAGCGGGTGGCCTCCCGAGGGGCAGCAGGTGCAGTCCAGGTGACGCCATCCGGTGGGCGTGACGAGGACGGGGGCGGGCACGTCGAGGCCGCTCGCAGCGAGCGCGGAGGCGAACGCTTCCACGGCTTCCACGGCCTGCCCCGTTACCGTTTCGTAACCGATGACGAGGACGGCGGTCGGACGCTGGCGCAGCATCGGGGGGATGGTGGCGGCGAGCATGTCCTCGATCTGGTCGATGGGCGGGGTGTCGATCCGCTCCACCATGCCGACCCGGCGGTCGTGCAGGGCGATGCCGAGGACCGAGTCGGCCGGTGATGTTGACCGGACTAACGACCGTGGGCGCTGGTAGGACTGGGGACCGTTACTGGGTCTGCTGAGGAGTCCGTTGTGAGTCGTGATCTTGACCGTCTCGTTGTTGGTCGTTGGGGCTCTGTTCGGCCGGGAGGCTCGGGCGTGGCGTGGGTTGTGCAGGACGCCGAAGGTCTGATCGTGGGGCCGGTTGCCGAGTTCCTGCGCGACTTCGCCGCTCGAGGAAACAGCGCGGGCAGTGTTCGCTCTTACGCGTACGTTCTGCTGCGCTGGTGGCGCTGGCTGGCCGCCGTCGGCGTCGATTGGGATCGTGCGACCGCCGCGGAGGTGCGTGACCTGGTGTTGTGGCTTCAACTGCATCCGAAACCTCGCCGGTCGGCCAGGACGCTGTCGGCTGATCTCGTGGGGACTGTCAACCCGAAGACGGGTAAGCAGTATCTGGATGACCACTACGCGGCGCGCACTATCCGGCACAACAATGCAGCTCTGGCCTCGTTCTACGAGTATTGGGCTGAGCAGGGCCGGGGGCCGGTGATGAATCCGGTGCTTCGGGCCGGGGGTGGGCGCCGCCCGAATGCGCATCACAACCCGATGATGCCGTTCCGTCCCGAGGGCAAGCTGCGGTACAACCCCAAGGTTCCGCGTCGGCGGCCGCGGGCCTTGACCGATGAGGCCTGGGACGAGCTCTTCGACACCCTGACATGTCATCGAGACCGGGCGCTGCTGGCGTTGACGGTCAGCAACGGTGCTCGCGCCAGCGAGGTCCTGGGGA
>JAGQUI010000646.1 GCA_020438595.1 Propionibacteriaceae bacterium
TTGTCGGTGCTCCCCGGCAAGGGGCGGGCGCCGTCCGGCCGGCGGTGCGGGACCCGTTACGATGGCGCCACAGGCGCGCGCGGGGCAGCGGACGCCCGGACGAGGAAGGCCAGATGAAGACGACAGCGCGGGTGTTGCTCTACTCCGACGACCGGACCACGAGGGAGCAGGTGAGACTGGCCCTCGGCAGGAAGGTCGCGGCCGACCTGCCCGAACTGGACGTGTTCGAGGTGGCCACCCAGCCGGTCGTGCTGCAGACCCTGGACGCCGGCGGCATCGACCTGGTGATCCTGGACGGCGAGGCCACCCCGTCCGGCGGGATCGGGCTGTGCCACCAGTTGAAGAACGAGATCAAGGACTGCCCGCCGGTGCTGCTGCTGGTGGCGCGGGTGGCGGACGCATGGCTGGCCACCTGGTCGGAGGCGGACGCGATCACGCCGTACCCGGTCGACCCGGAGCGGTTGCCCGCGGCCGCGGCGGAGCTCCTCAGGGCGCGGCAGTCGGCGGAGGCCACCGCGTGACGTTCACCTGGGCCGGCGTGCTGTCCGACCTCGTCCGCGGCAACGACCTGGCCCCGGCCGCCGCCGGGTGGGCGATGGACCAGATCCTCGCCGGCGACGCCACCCCCGTGCAGGTCGCGGGGTTCGCGGTCGCGCTGCGGGCGAAGGGCGAGACGGTCGAGGAGCTGACCGGGCTGTCCGGGGCGATGCTGGAGCGTGCGACGCCGGTCAGCCTGCCGTCCGAGGCGGTCGACGTGGTCGGCTCCGGCGGTGACCGCGCCAACACCGTGAACGTGTCCACCATGGCCGCGATCGTCACCGCCGCGTGCGGCGTGCCGGTGGTCAAGCACGGCAACCGCGCCGCGTCCAGCGCGTGCGGCACCGCGGACTGCCTGGAGGCCCTCGGCGTCGTCATCGACGTGCCGCCGGACACGCAGCCGGAGATCCTGTCCCGGGCCGGCATCGTGTTCCTGTTCGCCGCGATGTACCACCCGTCGCTGCGCTTCGCCGCCACAGCCCGCAAGGAGCTGGGCGTGCCCACCACCTTCAACTTCCTCGGTCCGATGGCGAACCCGGCCCGTCCGTCCGCCCAGGCCGTCGGCGTGGCGGACGCCCGGATGGCGCCGCTGGTCGCCGGTGTGATCGCCGCGCGCCGACACCGCGGCCTCGTCTTCCACGGCGATGACGGGCTGGACGAGCTGACCACGACCACGGCGTCCGACGTGTGGCTGATCCGCGACGGCCAGGTCGTGGCGACCCGGCTCGACCCGTCCGAACTCGGCGTGGTTCCAGCGACACGCGAGGACCTCGTCGGGGCCGACCCGGCCTTCAACGCCGGCGTGGTGCGGGACGTGCTCGCCGGCACCCCCGGCGCGGTGCGCGACATCGTGGCGCTGAACTCCGCCGCCGCCCAGCTGGCGTTCGCGGGGCCCGACCTCGAGTTGCCGCTGGCCACCCAGTTCGTGGAGCCGTTGCAGCGGGCCTACGCCGCCATCGATTCCGGCGCCGCCGCCCGCACGCTGGACGCGTGGGTGGCCGCCACCCGGGCCGCGAAGCCAGCCTGATTCGCTGACGGACCGAGTGAGGAACCGTCCCCAACTCGGTCCAACTCGGTCCAGGTCAGGCGACCAGCTGCTGCAGCATCAGCGCCAGCAGCGGTCCGAGCATCAGT
>JAGQUI010000647.1 GCA_020438595.1 Propionibacteriaceae bacterium
ACCCGCACGGACGGCTGGTGCAGCCCGCGCTCGAGCTGGCTGAGGTACGCGTTGGACAGGTCGCTCAACGCGGCAAGCTCGCGCAACGACAGGTTGGCGAGCTTGCGCTGGGAGTGGATGAAGCGGCCAAGTGCCTCCACCTGGCCGCTCCATGGGTCCTGCGCCAAGGTCGGGGCCCTACTTGGCGGAGGGAGTCTCGACCGGGGTGGTCTTGACGAGGCCGGTCGTCGCCTTGAGGAGGTCCTCGGCGAACGAGCGCTGCGAGCTGAGCACCTGCTCGGCGAAGTCGAAGCTGTTCTTCACGAGCTCCTGGGCCGTGGGGAGGTTGGACAGCACGGGCACGGCCGGGCGGTCCGGGACGGCGTTGTCGACGGCCTTGGCCCAGTTCTCGACCGACTCGATCGCGGCGGCCTGGCTCTGGCGGAGGGCGTCGAGGGTGCGCTCCTGCGCGGCGACGGCGTACTCGAGGGTGTTGTTCTTCGCGGACACGTGGCGGCTCCTGGTGAGGGGGTTCTCTCGGTGACGTGTTCACTATAGTACGCACCCGCGTACTCTGTCAAGCGCGAGTGCGTACTTTCGTGAGCGCGCCTACTTCTCCAGCACGTACGTCCCCGGGGCGTCCCCGATGGGGGGATGGAGCGGTCCGCCCATCGGCGGCGGCGCCACGCGCCCACCGGACCGGGTGGACATCCAGTCGACCCAGTGCTCCCACCACGTGCCGGCGTGCTGCTCGGACGCGTCGAACCACGCCTGGGCGTCGGCGGGATGGGCCGAACCCGTGCGGTACCACGCCTTCGGGGTGGGCGGGTTGACGATCCCGGCGATGTGGCCCGACGAGCTCAGAACGAACTCGACGTCCGCGTTGGGCAGCACCTGCGTGGTGATGTAGCTGCCGTCCCACAGCGCGATGTGGTCCTCCTGGGCCGCCAGGATGTAGACGTCCTGCGTGACGTCGGCCAGGTCGAGGCGCTGACCCGCCAGCTCCATGTCGCCCCGGCTGAGCTCGTTGTTGAGGTAGCACGAGCGCAGGTAGAAGCCGTGCATGTTGGCGGGCATGCGGGTGCCGTCAGAGTTCCAGCTCAGGATGTCGAACGCGTGGGGCTCCTCGCCCATCAGCCAGCTGTTGACGACGTACGTCCACACGAGGTCGTTGGAGCGCATGAACGTGAACACGCCCATCATCTCTGACGCGTCCAGGTAGCCGCGCTCGTTCATGCGGCGCTCGAGCCGCTCGACCGACGCCTTGTCGGTGAACGCCCCCAGCCGGCCCGGCTTGCTGAAGTCGACCAGCGTATTGAGCAATGTGGCGCAGTTGATCCGGTCGGCCTTCTTGGCCGCCAGATAGGCCATCAGCGCGGTCGTGAGCGTGCCTCCGAGGCACAGACCGACGATGTTGACCTTCTCCTGCCCGGTGATGTCGCGCACCACGTCCATGGCGTCGATGGGGCCGTGCAGTAGGTAGTCGTCCAGCCGCACGTCACGGTCCTCGGCGCGGGGATTGCGGTAGCTGATCACGAACACGGTGTGACCGTGGCTGACCGCCCACTCGACGAAGCTGCGCCCGGGCGCGAGATCCATGATGTAGTACTTGTTGATCCACGGCGGGCTCAGCAGCAGCGGGATCTCGTACACGGTGTCGGTCGTCGGCGTGTACTGGATGAGCTCCATC
>JAGQUI010000648.1 GCA_020438595.1 Propionibacteriaceae bacterium
CTGCCCATCCGCCATCCATGAGCCCCGCGAGCGCGAAGGGGTCTAGCGGGTGGGTGGCTCTGGTGGGCAGACTATTGCCGTCGGGCCGATTTGGCCAGACCACGACGAGACTCACGGAAAATGCCCGCGAAACGCTGTCGGTGCCTCACGTAGGAATGCCCGCGTAACGGTCAGCGTGGGGGCATGGGAAGTGGGCTGTCGATGCAGGCGAGGGTGGAGGTCGCGACGCGGTATGCCAAGGCGTACGTGGCGGCGCGGAAGAAGGACAAGGGCGTGATCCTGGATGAGGTGGTCTCGGTCACGGGCTGGTCGCGCGATAACGCCAGGCGGCGGCTGACCGCGGCGGCGGCAGCACCGCCGGGGAAGGGCCGGCAGGTCGCCAAGAAGCCGCGCAAGCCACGCCGTGCGAAGTTCTCCTACGACGCGCGTAAGGTGCTGGCGCGGGTGTGGGCGGCCTCTGGCGGTCAGTGCGGGAAGTACCTGGTGGTCTCGATGCGCCTGCATCTGGACCTGCTCGAGCAGGCCGGGGACCTGGTCTACGGGACAGGCCGCTACAGCGAGGCAGTGCGTGCTGAGCTGCTCGCGATGAGCGCGGCCTCGATCGACCGGTACCTGACCGGCGCCAAAGCCAGCGACCCGCTGACCAAGGGCGCGTCGATGACGAAACCCTCTCCGCTGCTGCGCAATTCGATCCAGGTCCGCAAGGCCGGTGACGAGGTCGAGGCCGAGCCCGGGTTCTTCGAGGGCGACACTGTCGCGCACTGCGGACCGAGCATGAGAGGCGAGTTCGCCCGGACCGTGAACCTGACCTGCGTGCACACCGGATGGGTCTTCACCACCAGTGTGCGCAACAACGCCCACACCCACATCCTGGCCGCGTTGAACACCTTCGTGGCCACGGTCCCCTTCGAGGTCGTCGGGATCGACTTCGACAATGGCTCTGAGTTCATCAACCACCCCGTGATCGACTGGGCCGCCGGGAAGAAGATCTTCTTCACCCGCTCACGCCCGTACAAGAAGAACGACCAGGCCACGATCGAGTCCAAGAACAACCACCTCGCCCGCAGGTACGCCTTCTACTACCGCTACGACACTCCCGCCGAGCTGAAGGTCCTCAACCGGCTCTGGCCGCTGGTCAATGACCGGCTCAACTACCTGACCCCGACCAAGAAGCCGAACGGGTACGGCACCGACAAGCACGGGCGGCGCAAACGCCTCTACGACGCTCCAGCCACCCCCTTCGACCGGCTGCTCGCCGCCGGCACCCTCTCCCCGGCCCAGCAGGCGCAGATGACCGCCTACCGCGACAGCCTGAACCCGAGCGCGATCGCACGCCAAATCGCCGACCTACAAGCAGTATTGATGAAACTGGCCGCCGCCAAAACCGACCAGCTCTACCTCGCCGCCATCCCCACAGCACTCCCAGACATCCGCCGCGGAATCAGAGTCAAAGCCTCCTGAAACCCCGGGGCTCAACCTCAGCACAGCACCCAGTCTCGCGGGCATTTCCTATCTGAGGCACCGACTCACTTTCGCGGGCATCTTGACATGAGGCACCTCGGAGGCGGCGTCAAGAAGCCGGTGACTCGCTGCGTTCTCGCTGAGCCGCGGCCTTCTCGCATACAGCGGCGCTATGTCACTGCTGCTGAGCG
>JAGQUI010000064.1 GCA_020438595.1 Propionibacteriaceae bacterium
TCCTCTCGGACGAAGCCTGAGGTCGAGGCGCCCCGGGCCGCGCCCGGGGCGCCTCGGCTCTGTTACGCAACGAATTTCCCGAATTACCGGGCGCGGTCACCCGAATGGATGACAAATGTCCCCCTTCCGGAGGACAGGCAGTCACCAGGCGTGGCCGCTCTCGCGCACTTACCCAATTTAATCACACCGGTGTTGTTTCGTCACCCGCAAGGATGACAAAAGCATCGCCGGCCACCGGGGCCCGCTACGGAACCCGGCTCAAGTAATTCAATACTCGCCCACCTGCTGGCGGCAGGAGCGAGCGCCACCCGACAGTTCCGCTGTCGACCATTGTTTCCACACTCGAGTCTGAGGCGGTCCCGAATGCAACGCCGTATCATCGCCGCGGTCGCCGCGGTGGTCCTCGCCGGTATCGGCGCGGTCCTGCTCTACACCTACGTCAACAGCGCCGACGCCCGCGCGATGGCCAACATGGAGACGACCGAAGTGCTGGTCGCCACCAAGACCATCCCGAGCGGCACCTCCGGCGCCAGCCTGACGCCCTTCGTCGAGACGAAGCAGCTGCCCAGGGTCGCGGTGGGCCCCAACCCGCTCACCGACACGACCGCGGTCACCGACCTCGTCACCACCACCGACATCCAGGCGGGCGAGCAGGTGCTGCTGTCCCGCTTCGCCGAGCCGAACGTCACCTCGACCGGTGAGGTAGACGTGCCCACCGACCTGATGCAGCTCACCGTCCAGCTCGAACCGAAGCGGGTGATCGGCACCAACCTGAAGGCCGGCGACAAGGTCGGCGTGTTCATCTCCATCGAGGCGAACCAGGTGGCGCTGACCAAGCTCGCCTTCCGCGACGTCCTGGTCTCCCGGATCCAGGGCGCACCGAACGTGGCCGACGGCAACGGCGACACCGCGCCGTCCGCCGACGTGCTGGTCACCCTCGCGATCACGCCGAAGGACGCCACAGCCATCGTCTGGGGCCACGAATTCGGCAAGGTCTACCTCGGGCTGGAGCCCAAGGACGGCGACCACGACACGACGAACCTCATTCGGGTCAAGGACCTGTTCGGATGAGTCCCGTTCTCGTCATCAGCCGCAACCCCCAGGTGGTTGGCCTGGTCCAGCAGGCCTGGGGTCCGGACGGCTACGCGATCGCGCCCGAGCAGTTCCCCGGCACCGTCCAGGTGCTGTTGAACCACTTGCAGGGGGCGCCGCTCCCCGCCGTCGCCGTGCTCGACCCGGGAGGCCAACTCCCGGCGGCACTGGCGCTCGCGGTGGAGCTGGACCAGAACTTCAGCATCACCTCCGTGCTGGTCACGGACCGCGCCGCGGAGGTGAGCCTCGACGCCATGCGGGCAGGGGTGCGCGACATCGTCGCCCCCGACTGCCCCGTCGAGGAGATGAAGAGAGCCTTGGAGAGGGCCGCCAGCCACTCCGGGCCGCGGGTGCAGCAGCAGGCACCGGGTGTGCCCGCCGCTGCGACCCAGCGGGGGAAGGTGGTCACGGTGGCTTCGCCCAAAGGTGGCGTGGGCAAGACCACCGTGTCCACCAACCTCGCTGTGGGTCTCGCCCAGCGCCTGCCCCAGTCGACCGTGCTCGTGGACCTCGACGTCCACTTCGGCGACGTGGCCAGCGCCCTCAACGTCACGCCGGAGTTCACGCTGCCGGACATGGCGCACGGGCCGGCGTCCCATGATCCGCTGGCGCTGAAGTCGTACCTGCACCTGCACCAGACCGGCCTCTACGTCGTGCCGGGCTCGGAGTCGCCCGCGGCCGCCGATGCGGTGACCAGCAAGGAGATCTCCGCGCTGCTCGACACCCTCGCGCAGCAGTTCAAGTACGTCGTCGTGGACACCGCACCGGGACTCGGCGAGCACACGCTCGCCGCGCTCGACCAGACCGACATCCTCGTGCTGGTGACCAGCCTGGACGTCCCCGGCGTGCGCGGCCTGCGCAAGGAACTGGACACCCTGCGGGACATCGGCCTGATGCTGGAGTCGCGCTCGGTCGTGCTGAACTTCATGCACCCCAGCCGTGGCATCTCGGTCGCGGACGTCGAGGCGTCCATCGGCCGCAAGGTCGACTTCCAGGTTCCCCAGTCCAACTCGGTGCCGATCACGGTCAACCAGGGCATCCCGCTGCTCCAGAACGGCAGCCGGGACCCGGTCGCCAAGCAGCTCAAGGCACTCGTCGACTCGGTCGACAGCACCGAGAAGACCAGTCCGAAGGGGCTCCGGTTCCTCGACTTCGCGCACAAGAAGGAGGTTCAGCCGCAATGAACATTGCCGAACGCGTCCTGGCCGCCCAGAAGGGTGAGCGCGGAATCCCCCGGGAGCACGATGCTCCCGCACAGTCCGCGGTTCCGGCCCGCCCCGCGAACGGCGCCGCCACCCCGGCAGCCCCCGCCGCCCCGGCGGCCCCGCCGCGGGACAACGCGCCGCCGGCGCCCTGGCTGCCCGTGCCGGAGTCCTCGACGCCCACCTCGCCTGCTCCCACGGTGACCTGGGCACCGCCGTCGGCCCCGTCCCCGGCGCCCGCCGACCACCGCCTCGCGCACCGTGCGCCGGCCCAGCCGGTCGTGGTGGAGACCCACGATGCGCTCGCGCGGATCAAGGAGGACGCCGTCGAGCAGCTGTTCGAGCGGATGGGCGCCCGCCTGAACGACCCGAACCTCGACGAGTCCGCCCTGCAGGGCCTGGTCCAGGCCGAACTCAACGCGATCATCGAGGGCGGCAAGCTCCCGCTGACCGCCCGCGAGCGGCAGCGGCTGATCCGCGAGGTGCACGACGACGTCCTCGGACTCGGCCCCCTGCAGCCGCTGATCGACGACAAGGCCGTCACCGAAGTGATGGTGAACGGACCGTTCAAGGTCTACGTCGAGCGCGCCGGCAAGCTCACGCTGAGCCAGGTCCGCTTCAAGGACGAGCCGCACCTGCGGCGGATCATCGAGCGGATCGTGACCCGGGTCGGTCGTCGCATCGACGAGTCGTCGCCCCTGGTGGACGCCCGCCTCGAGGACGGCTCCCGCGTCAACGCGATCATCCCGCCGCTGGCGGTGAGCGGTTCGACGCTGACCATCCGGAAGTTCTCCAAGGACGCCCTCACGGTGCCCGACCTGATCGAGAAGCAGTCGCTCACCCCGGAGATCGCCGAACTCCTGAACGCCTGCGTGGTCGCCCGGCTGAACATCATCGTCTCCGGTGGTACCGGCACGGGCAAGACGACCCTGCTGAACGTGTTGTCCAGCTTCATCCCGAACGACGAACGCATCGTCTCGATCGAGGACGCGGTGGAGCTCCAGCTGCAGCAGGACCACGTGGTGCGCCTGGAGTCCCGGCCGCCGAACGTGGAGGGGAAGGGCGAGGTCACCATTCGTGACCTGGTCAAGAACTCCCTGCGTATGCGCCCCGACCGGATCATCGTCGGCGAGTGTCGAAGCGGTGAGGCACTGGACATGCTGCAGGCCATGAACACCGGCCACGACGGCTCGCTGACCACCCTGCACGCCAACACCTCGCGCGACGCCCTGGCCCGCCTCGAGACGCTGGTGCTGATGGCCGGCATGGACCTGCCCCTGCGGGCGATCCGCGAGCAGGTCAGCAGCGCCATCGACGTGATCGTCCAGATCACGCGACTGCGCGACGGCACCCGCCGGGTCACCTCGGTGACCGAAGTGCACGGCATGGAGGGCCAGACCATCACCATGCAGGACGTCTTCGAGTTCGACTACTCCGCGGGCGTCGGGCCCGACGGCCGGTTCCTCGGCTCGATCCGTCCCACCGGTGTGCGGCCCGGGTTCACCCAGAAGTTCGACGACCTCGGCATCACGCTCTCACCGAGCGTCTTCGGCACGGGCCAGCTGTGGTCGGCGGGGAGGCACTGATGGGTGCCTTCTTCGCCTCCGGCGCGGCACTCACCCTCGGCTGGGTCCTGCTCGGGGCGTCCGCCCTGGCCATGACCGTGCTGGTCACGCTGCCGAGCAACCGGCTGCCGATCGAGCGCCGCCGTCCCGGCACCAAGCCGCGCGGCTCGGGCATCGAACGGGTCGCGAACGCGGCCACGGGCACCGTCGAGCGGTTCATGCGCGGACGCAGCGGGTCGCTCGACGCGATCCTCGAGGAGTCCGGCGTGGAGACGCCCGCGAAGGACCTGATCGTGATCGTGGGCGCCGCCTCGCTGGCGTGCTTCGCGCTCGGGCTCGTCCTCGGCCAGGGCGTGATCGGCCTGCTGCTCGCGCTGCTCTGCCCGATCCTGGGCCGGATGTGGCTCTCGATGCTCGCCGACCGGCGACGCAAGGCGTTCGGCAAGCAGCTCGACGAGACCCTCCAGATGATGGCCGGCAGCCTTCGGGCGGGCTACAGCCTGCCGCAGGCGGTGGGCACCATCGCCCAGGAGGCCGCCAAGCCCATGTCCCAGGAGTTCGCCCGCGTGACCAACGAGACCCGTGTGGGCCGTGGGATGATCGACGCGCTCAACGACGTCGCCACCCGGATGCGCAACGAGGACTTCTACTGGATCACCCAGGCCATCGGGATCAACCGGGAGGTCGGCGGCAACCTGGCCGACGTGCTCGACACGGTCAGCAAGACGATCCGCGAGCGCAGCCAGATGAAGCGGCAGGTCGCCGCGCTGGCCGCCGACGGCAAGCTTTCCGCGATCATCCTGATGCTGCTGCCGTTCGTCGTCACGCTGTTCCTGTTCGTGACGAACCCCGAGTACATCATGCGCCTGTTCACCGACCCGCTCGGCTGGATGATGCTCGGCGCGGGTGTGATCATGCTCGGCATCGGCGGCTTCTGGCTGACCAAGGTCATCAACCTCAAGTACTGAAAGGAGGAAGCTGTGCAAGCGAATCCGATCTTCGCGCTGGTCCTGTTCACCGTGGGCTTCGGCATCCTGCTCTGGTTCCTCTTCGGAGGCGCTTCGAGCAACCGCAAGCAGGCCCTCGCGAACCTGCGCCGGCAGGCCGAGAAGAAGCCGGCGGCGGCACCGCAGGCGACGGCCAGTCCCGAGGCCCGGCGCGGTGGCCTGACCGCCGCCGTGCGCAAGGCGGCTCCCGCGCCGCTGATGCGGACGATCAACAAGTTGTGGGCCGGCGCCGGCCGTCCCGAGGACAATCCCCCGGAGCGGATCGTCGCGATGATGGCCGTGATGGGCCTGGTCGGCGCGCTGATCGGCGTGATGGTCTCCCGGGCGATCGCCCCGCCGCTCGGCCTGCTGATGGGCCTCGGCGTCACCGCGCTCGCCTTCTTCTTCCCGATGGTCCGGCTGCACAGTGCCGGAGCCGCCCGCAAGGAGGCCATCAAGCGGCAGCTGCCCGACACCCTCGACCAGATGAGCATCGCGGTGAACGCGGGCCTCGGCTTCGACGCGGCGATGATGCGGGTGGCCAAGAACGGCAAGGGCGAGCTGGCCGGCGAACTGGTCCGGACGCTGCAGGACATCCAGGTCGGCCAGACCCGTCGGGCGGCCTACGAGGACCTGGCCGATCGCACCGGGGTCGAAACGCTGCACCGGTTCGTCCGCTCGATCATCCAGGCCGAGGCCTATGGCATCGCCCTGTCCGACGTGCTGACGACCCAGGCCGACGAGTTGCGCCTGGAACGGCGCCAGTACGCCGAGCGCAAGGCGATGGAGATCCCGGTCAAGGTCGTGTTCCCGCTGATCCTGTTCATCATGCCCGCCATGTTCATCGTCGTGATGGGGCCGGGTGTGATCGGCATCATCAAGGCGTTCGGCGGCATGGGTTGAGCGGATGTCCGTACTGATCTGTGCGCTGCTGGCCGGCGTCGCGGCCTGGGCCCTGACCGGGTTCATGCGGCGCAGTGCGACCTCCGACGCGCGGATCCTGCGCAGTTGGGTGCACGTACCGGTGGCCGCCGTGCTCGGCGGGCTGGCGGGGCTGGCGTCCAGCTGGGCGGAGATGCTCGCCTTCGTGGTGCTCGCGGTGGGCGCCGGCCTGCTCGTCGTGGTCGACTTCGCCGAGGAGCGGCTGCCCGACGTGATCGTGCTGCCGCTGCTCGGGGCCACGCCCGTCCTGCTCACGATCGCCGCGTGGACGACCGGCGCCTGGGGCTCGCTGGTGCGGGCCCTGGTCGCCGCGGTCGCCCTGTTCGTCCTCTACTTCGTGATGGCGTACTTCTCCCCCGACCTGGGCTTCGGCGACGTGAAGCTGATCGCCGTCGCCGGCCTGTTCCTGGGCTGGTTCGGCTGGGGAGCCGTCGTGCTGGGCGCCTGCCTGGGCTGGGTGACCTACTCCGTGCCGGGGTTCGTGCGCATGTTCACGGCCCGGAAGGGTGAGCGGGGCTCGCTCCCGCTCGGACCGTTCATCATCCTCGGCGCGGTGCTCGGCGTGTTCTGGGCGGGCGCCTTCCTGCCCTGGTAGGCCGGGGTGGACCGAGTAAGGAACCGTCCCCGACTCGGTCCGGACCGGATCGGGGACTGTGAGTCTTGAGTTGGCTGGTCCGGTACTGGCTGCTGAGGATGGTGCTGGTCGTGTGTTGCTGTCGTGACTCCATCGGTGACTGACCCGCGTGTGGTGTCTTGGAACTGAATCGTCCGGTGGTGATAGGTGGCCAGCGCCGTCCCGGCCCATCTCGGTGGCCTGATCAGAAGCCTGTCCAGCTCCCGGTGTCACGAGCGCTGTGACTCATCACAGTCCTGCCCCGAAGTGATTCCTACCCGGGCCGGCACTGGCCGTTACGGCCAGCCCGTTACCCGTTGGATAGGAAGGACCCCGCCGCAGTGACCATCGTTGCGCATGCTTACCCGTTCGTCATCGGCGTCGACACCCACGCCAAGACCCACACCCTGTCGATCCTCGCCACCCCGAACGGCGAGATCATCGACGAGGCGACGTTCCCGACCACTCACGCTGGGCTGACGCGGGCGATCACCTGGGCCGCTCGCCGGACCGAGGCTGGCCTGGACGTGCTGTGGGTGATCGAGTGCGCTGCCACCTTCGGCGCCCAACTCGCCCACCAGGTCAACGATGCCGGCTACCTGGTCGTTGAAGCCGCGCGAATGAGCAGCAAAGCCAGCCGGGGGATCGGCAAGTCTGACCCGCTGGACGCCCGCCGGATCGCCGCCGCGGTCCTACCGCTGGAAACCGACCGGCTCCGCCACCTCCGCGCCGACAACGGGGTACGCGCCGGGCTCCGGGTCCTGGTCGCCGCCCGCGATCTCATGACCACCCAGCGGACCGCGAACATCAACGCGCTGACCGCCCTGCTCCGCGCCGTCGACCTCGGCATCGACGCCCGCAAACCACTCACCCCGACACAGATCGCCGAGATCACCCGCTGGCGCCGCCGCCAGGAGGACATCGGCATCGCCACCGCCCGCGCCGAGGCCGTCCGGCTGGCCCAACACATCACCACCCTGGACGACGAGCTCACCGAGAACCTCACCGCCACCAACACACTGCTCGACCAGTCACCAGCAAGAGCCCTGCTCGACAAGACCGGCATCGGCCCGGTCACCGCCGCCATAGCCATGACCGCCTGGTCCCACGACGGACGCGTACGCGACGAGGCAGCCTTCGCCTCCCTCGCCGGAGTCAACCCCATCCCCGCCTCGTCCGGGAACACCGTGCGCCACCGCCTCAACCGAGGAGGAGACCGCCGCCTGAACCGAGCCCTCCACATGGCCGTGGTCAACCGGATGACCCACGACAAACCAACCCGCGCCTACGTCGAACGACGCACCGCCGAAGGACTCACCAAGAAAGACATCCGACGCATCCTCAAGCGCTACCTCGCCCGACAGATCTACCGAACCCTCACCGCCACCGCCCGAACCACCAACACCCACACCACCCCTGCTTGACAGACATAGAAGCTTCGGTTCCTCACTCGGTCCACCCTGATGATCAGGGCTGGTCGGGGTCCATCGCCTGGTCGAGCCTGAGCAGCCGCGGTGGCGCCTGGTCGCCCGACCGGCGCCGGCTGACCAGGACGTCGCAGCGGGCGTGCTCGACCAGCTGGCCGGTGACCGAACCGAGCAGCAGGCCCGAGAACCCGCCCAGGCCACGCGTGCCCACCACGATCAGCCGGGCGGTCTCCGAGGCCCGGAGCAGTTCGCGTCCGGCCGCGCCGTGGGGCACCTGGTAGCTCACCGCCACGTCGGGGTAGTCGGCGACGGCAGCGGCGGTCGCCGCCTTCAGCTCGTCGAGCACGGCCTCGGCGAAGTCGTCGACCGGGGGGACGAAGCCCGGCTCCCAGGTCTTCGGACGGGGCGCGTTGCTGATCGTCCAGGCGCGGACGATCTGCGCCGGGGCACCGAGCTTCGACGCGAGCAGGAGCCCCTTGCGGACGGCCTCCGCGGAGAAGTCGGACCCGTCGTAGCCGATCACGATCGGTGCGGTATCCATACCTGACCTTAACCAACGGTCGGCAGCGGCGGAGGACAATGGTGGCAAGGAGGAGCCACCCATGAAGATCCTGATCGTCGGTACGGCCGGACGCGATTTCCACGTCTTCCACACCCTGTTCCGCGACGATCCCGACCACCGGGTGGTCGCCTTCACCTCCGCCGACCTGGCGTCCGGCCGGTCCGGGCGCTACCCGGCCTGCCTCGCCGGCTCGAACTACCCGGACGGGGTGCCGATCCTGCCCGAGGACGACCTCGAGCGGATCGTCGCCGAACACGGCATCACCCACGTCGTGTTCGCCTACTCCGAGATCGGCTGCGCGGGCGTGTCCAGCCTCGCCGCGCGGGTGCTCGCGGCCGGGGCGGACTTCACGCTGGTGAACCCGCGCCGGTCGATGCTGGCCTCCGCCCGTCCCGTGATCGCGGTCACGTCCGCGTCCCCGGGGGCGGGCAAGTCGCCCACGGTGCGCTACCTGGCCGAGCTGCTCTCCGGCTGGAACCTGCGGGTGGCCGTGATCCGGCACCCGCTGCGCGACCAGGACTTCGCCGAGGACCGCGCGCACGCGTTCACCGCCGCCGACGGGGCCACCACCCGGGACGCCTGCGCCGAGCCGCAGCGCGAGCCCGATGACGCGGTGCCGAACGTCACGGTGTTCTCCGGCCTCGACTTCGGGGCCATCCTGCGCGCCGCCGAGGCCGAGGCGGACGTCGTGGTCTGGGACGGCGCCGGCAGCGACCTGCCGTTCCTCCGGCCGAGCCTGCACATCCTGCTCACCGACCCGCTGCGGGCGGACGAGGAGGCCGACCAGTTCCCCGGCGAGGTCGGCCTGCGGATGGCCGACGTCGTGGTGGTCAGCAAGTGCGACTCGGCGTCCGGCGACCAGGTGGCCACGATCGAGCGCGCCGTCGCCCAGGTGAATCCGGACGCCGTGCTGCTCACCGCCGACTCCCCCGTCCTCGTCGAGAACGGCGCCGCGGTCACCGGCCTCACGGTCGTGGTGGTCGAGGAGGAGCTCACCCTCAGCCTGGGCGCGCTCAAACCCGGCGCGGGCTCCGAGGCCGCGCACATGGTCGGCGCCTCGGGCATCATCAGCCCGCTGCCGCAGGCCTCCGGACGCCTGGCCGAGCTCTACGCCCGGCACCCGGAGGCCCAGTCGGTGCTCCCGGTCACCGGCTACGACGCCCGGGACCTGGCCGAGGTGAAGGCCACCCTCGAGGCGACCCCGAGCGAGGCCGTGATCGACGCCACCCGGGTCGACCTCGCCGCCCTGCTCGGACTGGCCCGCCCGGTGGCGAAGGCCGGCTACACGATCCGTCCGCACGACCCGGAACGCCTCGCGGAACTGGTCAGGGCCGCGATCGGCCTATGATCACACCTCTGGCACCAGGAGGATCCATGACGGAGGCGCGCAGCGCTGCGCAACAGCAGTCCATCGACCAGGTCGAGACCTACACGTCCCACAACTACCACCCGCTGCCCGTGGTGGTGGCCGGCGGCCAGGGCGCCTGGCTGACCGACGTGGACGGCAACCGCTACCTCGACTTCCTCTCGGCCTACTCCGCGGTGAACTTCGGTCACTCCAATCCCGACCTGGTGCGGGTGGCCACCGAACAGCTCGGCCGGGTGTCGATCACGTCCCGCGCCGTGTACTCGGCCACCTACGGCCCGTTCGTCGAGGCGTTGGCGAAGCTGTGCGGCAAGGACATGGTGCTGCCGATGAACACCGGCGTGGAGGCGGTCGAGTCCTCGCTGAAGCTGGCCCGCAAGTGGGGCTACGAGGTGAAGGGCGTGCCCGAGGACCGGGCCAACATCATCGTGATGGAGGGCAACTTCCACGGCCGCACGATCAGCGTGATCTCGTTCTCCTCCGATGAGGACGCGACGAACAGCTACGGGCCGTTCACCCCGGGCTTCGTGAAGGTGCCCTACGGCGACCTGGCCGCGATCGAGCAGGCGGTCGACGCCGACACCGTCGCGATCCTGGTCGAGCCGATCC
>JAGQUI010000649.1 GCA_020438595.1 Propionibacteriaceae bacterium
CTTCCCCGCCGGCACCCTCTCGGGTGCGCCGAAGGTGCGCGCGATGGAGATCATCGACCGCCTCGAGGTGTCCCGGCGCGGGCTCTACGGGGGAGTGGTGGGCTACTTCGACTTCGCCGGCGACTCCGACACCGCGATCGCCATCCGCACCGCGCTGCTGGCCGAAGGGGTGGCCTACGTCCAGGCCGGGGCCGGCGTGGTGGCGGACTCCGTGCCCGCCCGCGAGGACGCGGAGAGCCGCAACAAGGCTGCCGCCGTGCTCGGTGCGGTGGCCGAGGCGGCCGCGCTGACCCGGCTGGAACGCCCGGATTCCTGAGAAGTCAATAAAGAACGGGCGGCAATCATTCGTAGCGGGGGTGGCGATGTTTGCGCACAACAGTCAATATGGAGCCTTACTTGGTTTTTCTCGTCCTTTCCCCACCGCAGTTCCCGCCTGACTCGAGGAGCGATGCATGATCGAAAGCGCTGACCGGGCCACGCGCACTGTCGCCAAGGACTACCACCACGGCCGGACCCCCGCGGCCTGGGCCGGAAGCATCATCGCCGCCGTGGCGTTCACCTTGGGGGCCGTCGCGTTCATGATCGGTCCGAACTGGACGCTGATCTGGGTCGCCGCCGTTCTGCTGGTGCTGTCCCTGGTCACCGGTGGGGTGCTGCGACGGATGGGCTACGGTCAGCCCTGACATGACAGTGCTCGACGAGATCATCGCCGGCGTGGTCGAGGATCTCGAGGTTCGTCGCGCCCGCCGTCCGCTGGCCGACCTCGTCGCCCGGGTGGAGTCGATGGAACCGGCCCTCGACCCGCTGCCCGCGCTCCGCGCGCCGGGGCTCGGCGTGATCGCGGAGGTGAAGCGGTCCAGTCCCAGCAAGGGTGCGCTCGCGCCGATCGACGACCCGGCCGCGCTCGCCGCGGCGTACGAGGCCGGCGGCGCGTCGGCGATCTCCGTCCTCACCGAGGAGCGCCGGTTCGGCGGCAGCCTGGCCGACCTGGCCGCGGTCCGGGCGGCCGTCCGGACCCCGCTGCTGCGCAAGGACTTCGTGGTCACCGAGTACCAGCTGTGGGAGGGCCGGGCGGCCGGCGCCGACGTCGCCCTGCTGATCGTGGCCGCGCTGGGCCAGCCGCAGCTCGAGGGGTTCCTGGCGCTCGCCGGACAGCTCGGGGTGACCTGCCTCGTCGAGACCCACACGGCGGACGAGGTGCGCCGTGCCCTGGATGCCGGCGCCACGCTGATCGGGGTGAACAACCGGAACCTCAAGACCCTCGAGGTCGACTTGAGTCATTTCCAAGAACTTGCTGAGCTGATCGGCCCGGACCAGGTCAAGGTGGCCGAGTCCGGAATCCTCGGCGTCGAGGATGCCGTCCGGATGCGTGAGGCCGGAGCCGACGCGGTCCTGGTCGGCGAACTGCTGGTCCGGCACGGTGATCCGCGGGCGGCGGTGGCCGCGCTTCGGTCGCTGGCATGACGACATGCCGAGAGTGTGAGTGAATAGGGGGCGTGACGCCTTCCACGCTGCCCGATGCGGGCGGCCACTACGACATCTTCGGTGGCCGCTACGTCCCTGAGGCCCTCGTCGCTGCGCTCAACCAGCTCGAGGCCGAGTTCGACACGGCGATGGGCGATCCTACGTTCTGGCGCGAGCTGGACGACC